>DWVA01000097.1 GCA_019120475.1 Candidatus Blautia intestinipullorum
GTTTCATCTCATGGATACACTCGAAGTAAGCGTTTCTCGGATCGTATCCTGCCTCGCAGAGGGTTTCGAAACCAGCCTGCATCAAAGCGCATACGCCGCCGCAGAGAACTGCCTGCTCGCCGAACAGGTCTGTCTCGGTTTCTGTACGGAAAGTAGTCTCCAGAAGTCCGGCTCTTGCTCCGCCGATTGCAAGACCATATGCCAGAGCTTTGTCAAGAGCTTTTCCTGTATAATCCTGTTCTACAGCTACCAGACAAGGAGTTCCTTTTCCGGCCTGATACTCGCTTCTTACTGTATGGCCCGGAGCTTTGGGAGCGATCATTGTAACGTCTACATTCTTCGGAGGTACGATGCATCCGAAATGAATATTAAAGCCGTGAGCGAACATCAGCATATTTCCTTCTTCCAGATTTGGCTCGATGTCCTTTTTATAAAGATCCGCCTGCTTCTCATCGTTGATCAGGATCATGATGATATCCGCCTGCTTTGCAGCTTCGGCTGCTGTAAACACTTCAAATCCCTGATCTTCCGCTTTTTTCCAGGATCTGCTGCCTTCATACAGGCCAATGATCACATGGCACCCTGACTCTTTTAAGTTCAGTGCGTGAGCATGTCCCTGGCTGCCGTAACCGATAATAGCAATGGTCTTGCCATCCAGTAAACTTAAATTACAGTCTTCCTGATAAAAAATCCTGTTTGCCATTTTTGTTTCCTCCTGTGCTGTAAATTTTTTCATAATAATTTATCGTTAAGGGAGTGATCTCCCCTAGCAAGCTGTTAAAAATATCTTACGTCATCTGCTCCTCTGGAAAGTCCGGTAATACCGGTTCTCGCCAGTTCCAGAATCTCATATTCATCTAAAAGATCAATGAAAGCGCTCAGTTTACTTTTGCTTCCTGTCAGCTCGATTACCATGGACTCTTTGCCTACGTCGATAATATTGGCCCGGAAAATATTTGCGATCGTCATTACGCCTTCTCTTTCATTGGGCTTTGCTGCCACTTTTGCAAGCACCAGCTCACGGCTTACGCTGTTTTCCGGCTCCAGGATCTTGATATCTCTTACATCCACCAGCTTTGCAAGCTGCTTTGTGATCTGTTCCAGTATCAACGCGTCTCCGCTGCACACAACCGTCATTCTGGAAAATCTCTCGTCAGCGGTCACCCCTGCGGAAAGACTGTCAATGTTATATCCTCTTCTGCTGAAAAGTCCGGAAATCCGGCTTAAGACACCAGCGGTATTATCTACCAGCAAGGATAAAATCCTCTTTTGCATACCCCACCTGCTTTCACCACTTTAATCTTGTAACATGTAAAACATCTACATGAATATCATTATAACAACATTCACCGGTTTGTCAATGTCAAAATCTTTGAATCCTCTTTTTAGAATATCGTCTGCACAAGCACCATGTAAAGAACTGTTCCCCCTGCAATGGACAAAAGCATCTGCCTTTTCCATATGTGCAGCACGATCACCGCCGCAATGGAGATCAGCTCCGGAATGCCGTGGCTTCCCTTAAGAAGGCTGACATTTCTCAGGCAGTAGATCACAAGAAGCCCAAATACCGCCGGAGGCAGTACCCTGCCCAGATACTGGATGTATTTCGGCGTGGATCTTCCTGCGGGAAATAAAAGAAATGGAAGAAATCTTGTCAGCATCGTCCCTGCCACCACCACAGCCACTGTAATGATCTGTTGTATTACCGTCATCTTTTCGCCGTCTCCTCTCTCCGTTCTATCGGTTTTCTCATTCCGGTCAGCATCAGCAGCATAGCGGCCATAGATGGAATGATGAAGTTGTCCGCTCCGAAGATCAGAAGACAGAGGATTGAGATCCCCAGGCCCAGAAGAGCGCTGATATGCTGTTTGTCTTTCAGCCACTGTTCCATAAAAATCACCACAAACATGGCTGTCATGACAAAGTCAAGACCTTCTGTATCAAAGTGGATAAAGGAGCCGAAAATGCCGCCCAGAGCGGAACCGGAAAACCAGTAAAAATGGTTCAGAAGCGTTACGAAAAACATAAACCACCCTCTGTCCACATCCGAAGGGATCTCCGCTGTGTAATTGATGGAAAAAGTTTCGTCGCACATTCCGAAGATCAGATACAGTTTTTTCAGGCCTGTGCCTCTGAATCTGTCCAGCATGGAGATCCCATAGAAAAGGTGTCTGGCGTTGATCATCAGAGTCATCAGAAATGCCTGAACAGGATTAAAGCTTCCCAGAAGCATATTTGCCGTGATAAATTCCATGGAACCGGCAAATATGGTAATACTCATCAGCATAGGGTAGAGAAAACTGAAACCGGAAACGTTCATATAAATCCCATATGTCAGTCCCAAAAACCAGAATCCGGCAAAGATAGGGATCGTATAAGGGAACGCCGCCTTAAATGCTTTTTTTATGTTCGTACTTTTTGTCATTTTCCTCACACCAGATATTTATTTCTCAGCGCCTCTATGGCCTTTGGAGTCAGATAGAGAGCCTTTTTCAGGAACCGTTCCACAGTTCCGTAATCCTCTTCAATGGTCTCGAATACTGTGTCCAGGTATTCCCCTTTTACTTTATAAAGAAGACGCACCTTGTCCATGATACTGCTGTCCACGATCGTCATTGTTTCCAGATAGCGGACCATATGCTGCATCTCTTCCTCCATATAAAGGTTTGTTTTTAAAAAATCCTCCCGGATCGTTTTCCTGGGAACGCCCAGGGCGGACAAAAGAATAGCCGTTCCCACTCCCGCCCTGTCTTTCCCTGCGCTGCAGTGCCATAATACAGCCCCCTCTTCATGATGGAGAAGGGTATCAATAAAAAGCGCGTACTGCTTGACGCAGAATGGATCTCTGATAAAATTCCGGTACTGTTTATGTATATATGTGTCCGGCACCTGATCGAATTTTATGATCATTTCCGGAAGGCTTCCCGACTGGGAAATTCCCATTGTCTCGTCATCCAGAATGGGAATTTCCGTATATTTTACACCCTCCATCACAATGTCGGGCTTTTCCAGTATTTCTGCTTTTGTGCGGAAATCAATGACTTCTTTCAGATGATATTCATTCTGAAGCACATCCTGATCCGACAGAGACGCATGGTACAGGCTGCCGCTGCGTATCAGCCGTTTCGGAAGGATCAGTCTTCCGTCCTCGGTGGAAAGCGCGCCCAGATCTCTTGTATTCGGCAGACTTTTAAGATGGATCCTGCTTCCCTTTGGAAATCCTGTGACGATCCCGGGATTCAGAGCTTTCAGAAGCTGTATGCAGTCACTGATCTCATGCTCTGTCATGTCAAATTTATAGCGCTTTCTCCTTCGCGTGACGATCACAAGATAGCTGGTGCTGATCTGCTTCTGGACGCCTCCCTCCACGCCTTCCCGTCTTTTATACGCCCACAGGATATCCCGGCAGGGAAGGTAATTCATCATCATATGCTTGGCAAAGATCAGATTCCCGTCCTCAATTCTTATTTTTCCGTATTTCACAACTGTTCCCCCCTGCGGTTCAGAATCTATATACTGCCGCTTCGTATGCCCGGAGCGTCATATGTTCCTCCGGTCTGGAATCTTCATAGTTGGAAATCAGGACAGTTCCTTCTTTTCCGGAAAATTCTTCCGGAAGATCCATCTTCTGCTCTTCGCTGCTGAAGTTGCAGATCACAAGAAGCTTCTCCCCGTCCAGTTCTCTTGTGTACGCATAAAGAGCCTCATGCTCCGGCAGGAGCAGTTTGTAATCTCCGTACACGATCACAGGATTTTCATGGCGGAGACGGATCAGTTTCTGATAATAATAAAATACAGAATCTTCTCTTGCCAGTTCTTCTTCCGCGTTGATCTCTTTATAATTTGGATTTACCATGATCCAGGGCGTGCCTTCTGTAAATCCCGCGTTTTCGCCGTCGTTCCACTGCATGGGAGTTCTGGCGTTGTCGCGGCTTTTGTAGCGGAGGTACCGCATCATGGTATCGCCGTCAATGACGCCTTTTCCCACCAGTTCATGATATGCGTTGATACTTTCAATGTCCCGGAAATCATCCAGTGTCCGGAACGGCACGTTTGTCATTCCCAGTTCTTCTCCCTGATAAACATAGGGGGTTCCCTGCATCATATGAAGACAGGTAGCCAGCATCTTCGCTGATATCTCCCTGTAGTGCGGAGAATCGTTTCCAAGCCTTGACAGCATTCTGGGCTGGTCATGGTTGCACCAGTAAAGGCTGTTCCATGCCTTTCCCATAAGAGAAGTCTGCCATTTTGTCAGCACCTGCTTTAATTCCGTCAGCTTGATCTTTCTTTCATTCCATTTGAAGGTTTCCCCTCCGTCCAGATCCATATGCTCAAACTGGAAGACCATATTCAGTTCTTTTCCGTCAAGAGAGGCATATTTTTTTGCCTCCTCCACAGTTACTCCGGAACATTCGCCTACTGTAAGAAGATCGTATTTGGAAAGTACACGGCGGTTCATCTCCTGAAGGTATTCATGAACATGAGGTCCGTTGCACACATAGGGGCCGTAATCTCCATATCCGTTCTTTCCCACTTTTCCGTCCGGAAGCTCCGGAACCTTGGAGATCAGAGAGATCACGTCCATGCGGAAGCCGTCGATCCCCTTTTGGCACCACCAGGCCATCATATCGAAGACCTCGTCCCGGACTTTTGGATTATCCCAGTTCAGATCCGGCTGTTTTCTGGAAAACAGGTGCAGATAATACATATCGGTCTGCCCGTCGTATTCCCATGCCGGGCCGGAGAAACAGGAGCCCCAGTTATTGGGCTCTTTTCCGTTTTTCCCTTCTCTCCAGATATAGTAGTCCCTGTACGGGTTATCCTTGGACTTGCGGCTTTCCACAAACCAGGGATGCTCGTCGGAGGTGTGGTTTACCACAAGGTCCATGACAATGCGGATTCCTCTCTCATGTGCCGCCGCCAGCATTCTGTCGAAATCCTCCATGGTACCAAAATCCTTCATAATCCCGCGGTAATTGCTGATGTCATATCCATTGTCGTCATTGGGAGATTCATAAACCGGAGAAAGCCATATTACATCAATTCCCAGTTTTTTCAGGTAATCCATTTTCTCTGTGATACCGTTGAGATCTCCGATCCCGTCTCCGTTGCTGTCGTTAAAACTTCTTGGATAAATCTGATATACTACGGCTTCTTTCCACCATGTTCTTTCCATATTGCAAAAGCTCCTTTTTGTTTCTGATTTCTTTATGCGTGAAACATTTCCTTAAATGTTTTCTTCCGCTCGACAGCCTCTGTAACGGCCGCCATTTTTGATGTATCTCCGATGAGGATCGCTCCGCAGAGACGATTATTCAGGAAGTAATATTTTTCGTACTGTTTACGTCCCATATCCTTAAATTCCACGGTACGGTAGATAAGATTCGGGTTCTTGCCGTTGTCTCCGATGGCGTAAAGCCCGGTATTCATTCCATGGAAGGAAAGACCGGCGGAAACAGTTGTATAGGTAAGATGATCTCCCGCCGCGTTGGCGCCTGCCACTTTGCCCTGTTCCAGAGCCTGAGGCCAGATCGCATAATTGACGCCCTCATACTCCGCACAGTCTCCGCAGGCATAAATATCGCTGCAGCTTGTCATCATTTCTTCATTTACCACTACGCCTCTGTTGATCTTAAGTCCCGCATTCTGCGCAATCGCCGCATTCGCCCGCACTCCGGCGGAAACGATCACCAGATCCGCCGGGAATTCTCTGCCGTCACCCAGTTTTACAGAAGAAACAGAGGTATCTCCTTCTATGGACGCGATCTGCACTCCCGCATGGATATCGATTCCGCAGCTCTGGCTGACAGCAGTCAGCATTTCACTTGCGGAAGCGTCCAGCTGGCGTCCCATGATCTGCGGAGCCGCTTCCAGAACCACTACCTGTTTTTTTGCTTTTTTCATCTCCCAGGCTGCCTCAAGGCCAAGAACTCCTCCTCCGATCACTACCACATTGTTTACTCTGTCCAGTATGGATTCCAGCTTTTCAATATCGGACATACGGCGGATAGCGATCACCTCCGGCTTATCTGTTCCCGGAATAGGCGGAATAAAGCACTCAGATCCAAGAGCATAAACAAGTTTTGTATATTTCAGCTTCGTTCCGTCGGAAAGCTCCACTTCCTTCTCTTCTGTATTTACTGCGGTCACTTCTTTATCCAGAAGCAGGTGTATATTGTTTTCCTCATACCATTCTTTCGGCTCTACCTGGATCTGTTCGGCGTTCAGCTCCGCTACCATGGATTTTGTCAGCATCGGACGGTTATAAGTAACATAAGGCTCGTTGGAGATCATGATAATAGAGCCTGTCAGGTCTCTTTCTCTGATCGCCTTCGCCGCGCTTAAGCCTGCCGCTCCGTTTCCTATGATCACATAGAAATTCTCCGTATCATTGCGGAAGCTGCTCTCTTCCATATCTACCGGAACAAAGTTTTCTTTTCCTACGCCGCAAACAGGACAGATTTCCAGAGAAGAATCGAAAATTTCCCCACATACGAGACATTTCACCAGAGTGCGGGCTCCCTTTGCTTTCTTTGGATTTTCTTTTTCCTGAAGGATGCATCCGAAATTATAGCCGTATTCATAAGCGTCCAGAAGATTATTTTCCGAAGGCTTGAAGCGGATCTTCAGGCCGTCCACCACCTTCATACGAAGCTGTTTCAGTCTTTCCAGAATATGGGGCACGCCCTCTCCGCTCCAGCCGTAGCTTCCGAAAGCGCTGGCCAGCTTGCCGCCGTGGGTTCCCGCAAAGATGGCGGTAGTAAGATCCCAGATAGGTTTCAGAGCCTCTCCCACGATGGTAGGCGTACCGAACAGGATGCCGTCCGCAAATCCCAGTTCTTCCAGAACTTTGGCCTGATCCGCCTCCACCATGTCGTAGCTTCTGACATCAATATCGCCGCTGTCCTCGATTCCTCTCTGGATTTCCTGGGCGATCTGTTTCGTATATCCATAGGCGCTTACATATGGAATGATCACCGTTTTTTTCTTATTTGGATTGACTACCGTACACCATTCCTCATAGGTGTTATACATAAAGTCGATCTTTTCATCGATCACCGGTCCATGTCCGGGACAGATCATGGAAACGTCCAGTTCTCTTACTCTGGCAAGGGCCTTCAGCATATATGGCTTAAATGGCCCTATGATACAGTCGAAATAATATTTCGTAGCCCGCATATATCCCTCATGGTCTGTAACCTTGCTGGCCAGAACATCATGAAAGCCGTAATGAGAACCAAAGGAATCGCAGGTCACAAGGATCTGTTCCTCCTCGATATAGGTATACATAGTATCCGGCCAGTGAAGATTCGGCACTACCAGGAACCGCAGAGTCTTTCCGCCGATTTCCATTGTCTGATTGTCTTTTACGGCAATGGAAGTAAAATCTCCGTTGACGATCTCTTTCAGAAAGCCGATGGCGCAGCCTGTAGCCACAATCTTCATCTGAGGGCTGTATTCCAGAAGCTTTTCAATACTTCCCGCATGATCCGGCTCCGTATGATCTACGATCAGATAATCGATTTTCGTCACGTCTATGATCTCTTTCAGCTTGTCCAGATATTCGTCAAAGAATTTTTCCTTGGCGGTCTCAAACAGTACGGTCTTTCCGCCAGCTTTCCATACATAGGAATTATAGGTCGTGCCGAATTCCGTGTACATGATGATGTCAAACACACGAAGATTGTCGTCCACAATACCAGCCCAGTAGAATCCGTCTCTCAGTTCCAGTGTTTTCATAATCGTCCCTCTCTTTCTTTTATTGTTTCTCTCCTGTACAGGCTTTTCTTCAAAAGCCCGATGTCAGATCAGTTTCAGTGCCTCCAGTCCTTTTTTGATCCCGTCGTGGAACATATCCGCCGTTATATGATCCGCCAGTTCTATGATCGCTTTTGAAGCGTTTCCCATAGCCACTTTGACAGCCGCATATTCAAACATGGAAAGATCGTTGTTGCTGTCCCCGAACACCACTGTATTTTCCCATGGAATATTAAAAATCCTGCATACCGCGGCGATTCCCACAGCCTTATTGTATCCCTTTGGCACAAATTCTATGGTCGTTCCCACAAAAGAATTATTTTCATGGCGGATAACATCATAATATTCAGACAGCTCCCGGCAGGCTTTTTCATCATCACAGCCTTCCTGCATCTTCGCGCTGATCTTGTTGATGTGCATCTGCTTCTCATTTCCCCGGATCGGCCTCCACTTGCTTCCCAGGGCCTCTGTGATCAGATCCCGGTACCAGTTTACCTCCGTAGTATATTCTTCCATATCATAGTACATAAAGTCCGCGCCCTCCATTACCGGGACAAGACCGTACTTCCGCAGGATCTCTACAGATTTTTCCGCCACCTCTTCCGGCATTTCTTTATTGAAAAGCCTTTGGCCGTTCTTCTCGATCGTAGCGCCGCAGGCGCTGATCATCCCGGTAAAGGGAATCTGCTCCAGGTACCAGGGTACAAAGGCCCGGCTGCGTCCGGTACAGAGCCACGCCTCATGTCCATTGTCTACAAGGCGGCGGATCGCTTCGATAGCGCTTTCCGGCACGCCTTTTTTTATAT
>DWVA01000098.1 GCA_019120475.1 Candidatus Blautia intestinipullorum
GAAAAGGGAAGCAGATTTCAGATCAAAATGAAGGTGACTTTCCGGGAAAATATCCAGGATCCGATACTTGCTTATACTTTTAAGGACATCAAAGGAACAGAGATCACAGGAACCAATACGTTGTTTGAAAAAGTTCCGGTGGAACACTCCAAAGCGGGAGATTCCTGCACCGTAACTTTTACCCAGGAAATGTATCTCCAGGGAGGAGAGTATCTTCTTTCCTTTGGCTGCACAGGCTATAAAGACGGCGAATTTACAGTTTTTCACAGGCTGTATGACGCCTGCAACGTAACTGTGGTTTCGGAAAAGAATACGGTAGGTTTTTATGATATGAACTCCCAGGTGGAGATTCAGTATGGAGAAGAAGCATGAAAGAAAAAATCGGGAAGGTAGTCCTGGATGACACTTATTATCCGGGAGAGGACTTATACAGCGACGGAGCGGTGGAGGATGAGATGCTGGAGATTGCCAGAACTTATCCGGAAAAAAAGTGGAATCAGGTGATCGCAGAGCGTAAAAGCTGGCCGGTGCTCTATCATTTTTCCCATATCAGGGAAAACATTATAAGCTGGCTTCCGTTTACCGGAGAAGAAAACGTTCTGGAGATCGGTTCCGGCTGCGGAGCGGTTACAGGGGCTTTGTGCAAAAGGGCAAAAAAGGTAACCTGTATCGAGCTGTCTAAAAAAAGGAGCCAGATCAACGCATGGCGGCATAGGAAATTTGACAATCTTACGATTCTTATGGGCAATTTCCAGGAGATTGAGCGCAGCCTGACCGAAGAATATGATTATATTACTCTGATCGGCGTATTTGAATATGGAGAAAATTACATTGACAGCAGCTCGCCCTTTGTTGATTTTCTGAAAACAGTTGCCTCCCATTTAAAACCCGGGGGAAAGATCATCCTTGCCATTGAGAACCGTTTCGGGCTGAAATACTGGGCGGGATGTACGGAGGATCATTTCGGCACTCTGTTTGAAGGACTGGAAGGCTATCCTACAACAAAAGGAGTGAAGACCTTTACGAAAAAAGAGCTTTCTGGAATTCTGGAAAAAGCAGGTGGCCTGAAAGCATCCTGGTATTATCCGTTCCCGGATTACAAGCTGCCTATGACGGTTTTTTCGGACAGAAGACTTCCTCTGAAAGGGGAAATGAACCGTATGGAGACAAACTACGACCGCCTGCGCCTGCAGCTTTTCCAGGAGTCTCCTGTTTACGATTCTCTTCTTGAAAACGATCTGTTTCCGGAATTTTCCAATTCCTTCCTTCTTCTGATCGGAAAAGAGGAAAGCAGTCCTCAGACGGTTTATGTGAAATTTTCCAATGAAAGAGACAGGAAGTTTGCTCTGAGAACAGAAATCCATGAATCAGGAAAATACGCAAGATTTGTCCGCAAGGTTCCTGAAACGGAAGAGGCGAAGCATCATGTGCGGAACCTTGAAAATATAGAGAGAGAGCTTAACAGTCTGTATGAAAAAGAAGGCATGGAGCTGAATTACTGTAAGCTGGAAAAAGACGGCGCCAGACTGGAGTATCTGGAGGGAACCACTCTGGAGGAACGGCTGGACAGTCTTCTGGAAAAGGGAGAGCCTGAGAAACTGGAGGAGCTTCTGTTTTTCTATCTGAATAAAATACGAAACATCCACAGCAGAAATATTTTTCAAAAAACGCCGGAGTTTGTAAAAGTATTCGGCGACGCGGAGCCGGGAGAGGAGCTGCGCTGCGGAGGAATTTCCAATATTGATATAGTTCCGGCAAATATTCTGATCCAGCAGGACCGGGTGGTGATCCTGGATTATGAGTGGACCTTCCGTTTTCCGGTACCCTGTAATTTCATTTTGTACCGGATGATCCATTACTATCTGGAAAGCGACGGCAAACGCCGTATACTGAAAGAACGGAATTTCTATGAAAAGGCGGGAATCTCGGAAAAGGAACAGGAAATCTATGCCGGAATGGAAAAACATTTCCAGGCGTATATAGAAGGAAGTCATGTGCCCCTTCTTTCTCTGTATGACGAGGTATCGCCGGGAAAGATAGAAATCCTGCCCATTTATGAAAAGATGCGGATCGCCTGTGCGGAGAGAAGGCTTCAAGTGTTTTACGACAGAGGCAGGGACTTCCGGGAAGAGGATTCCGAAAGCAGACCCATGGGAAAACAGGGGCTGGCGGCGGAAATTGAGATACCGGAGGGCGTGCGCAGGATACGTCTTGATCCTGGCGAAGGAGCCGGAGGACTGGCTGTCAGAAAGCTCTGCTATGAAAACGGCGAAAAAGCGGCGTTTACCTCCAACGGATTTCCTCTGGGAGGAGGAGCATATTACTTCGGCGGCGGAGATCCTCAGTTTATTCTGGAAAAGATTCCGGCGGGAGTGAAAAAACTCCGGGCGGAAATTGAGATCATGAAAGAACCGGAGGCAGGAGAAGCCTTCTGGAGAAGTCTTTCCCGGGTATCTGCGGAAAAAGACGCGGAGATCGCGGCGCTGAAGGAGAAGATACGGCAGATGGAAAATACGAAGGTATGGAAGCTTTACAGAAGCCTGAAAAAGTGAGGACAGAAGATGGAAGAATTGCGCTTCAGTGTGGATGAAGAAAAATATGACGACCGCCGCGGACAGGTGCTGAGCCTGTCCGGATGGTGCGTTTCTCCAGGCTGCAGGGAATTCCGCTTTCGCCTTTTGGGAGACGGAAGGGAAGAAATCTGTATTCCCGAGGCCAAACGCCGGGCAAGACCGGATGTAGGACAGGCGCTGGCTCTGGATTTCGGCGAATTCCTTCCGGGTTTTACCGTTACGATTCCGGACGCTGGAAAACTGGCGGATCAGTTTGATACGCTGGAGCTTTTTCTGGAAGCAGGAAAGCAGAAGGCGTCTGTGTGGAAAAAGGAAAGCGGTCAGTTGAAGGCTTTCCTCCGGGAATGTCTGATCGAGTATCATATCGACAGGGAAGAAATCCTTTACGATACCATGCTGGAGATCCAGGGCTGGGTGATGGACCAGCGGGGAGAGGCAGAGGTAAAACTTCTGAATATGGACGGAAGTCCTGTCCCCTGCAGATTGAGCAGAGGGCGCAGACCTGACGTAGTGGAGAGAAGAAATCTTGACAGCGATTATAAAACAAGAGAGATAGGCTTCCGTATTTCCGCCTCTGCGGAGGAAATAAAAGGGAAGAAAGCGGTTCTGAAATTTTCCGGAACCTCTGCGGAGAAGTCTTATGAGATCGATATTCAAAAGCTCAGAAGAGAAAAGAAGCCGGAAGGACTTTTCGGACGCTTTAAGAAGAATGAGAAGGGAAGCAGGGACGATTATGAGGAGTGGAGAAAGAGCCGCTCTCTGTCACGCTTTGAAGGCTGGAAACAGAAAAGGGCCGTGTTTTCCTACGCCCCGGTCATCAGTATTGTCATTCCCTTATACAATACTCCCCTTCCTTATCTGGATGAACTGCTGAAATCCATACAGGGACAGACCTACAGAAAATGGCAGCTCTGTCTGGCGGACGGAAGTACAGACGATAAAGTCAGATTTCATCTGAAAAAGCATTATGGACGTGAAAAGCGTATTTCCTACAAAAAACTGAGAGAAAATAAAGGAATCTCCCAGAATACAAACGAAGCCATATCTCTTGCCAGGGGAGAGTTTCTCATGCTCTGCGATCATGACGATACCCTTGAGCCGGACGCGCTTTACGAGATCGTAAAGGCACTGAATGAAAATCCTGAGGCGGACGCGGTTTATACAGACGAAGATAAAGTAAGCATGGACGGCAGACATTATTTTGACCCGCATTTTAAATCGGATTTCAACCTTTTCCGTTTCCGGGAAAATAATTATATCTGCCATATTTTTGCGGTACAGAAATCTGTGGCGGAGAAGGCGGGACTTTTCCGTCCGGAGTTTGACGGAGCTCAGGATTATGATTTTATTTTCCGATGCTGTGAAAAGGCCAGGGAGATCGTTCATATCCCGAAGGCCTTATACCACTGGAGATGCCATATGGAATCCACTGCGGCCGACCCATCCAGCAAGGCTTACGCCTATGAGGCAGGAAAAAGAGCAGTGGAAGAGCATTATAAAAGACAGGAGATCCCGGCAGAGGTGGAAATGACAGAGCGTCCCGGCTGGTACAGAAGCCGGGTGAAGATCCAGGGAAAACCGCTGGTTTCCATTATTATTCCAAATAAAGACCATATCCAGGATCTGGAACTGTGTCTTTCTTCATTGACGGAGAGATCCACATGGGACAACTATGAAATTCTCGTAGTGGAAAACAACAGCGAAAAAGAAGAGACCTTTGCTTATTATAAAAAGCTTCCGGAAAAGTATCCAAAAGCCAGGGTGCTTGTATGGGAAAAAGAATTCAACTATTCCGCCATCAATAATTTTGCGGCGGAGAAAACGGCGGGAGATTATCTTCTGTTTCTGAACAACGATGTGGAAATCCTTACGCCGGACTGGATAGAGGAAATGCTGATGATCTGTCAGCAGAGAGAGGTAGCCGCTGTGGGCGCGAAGCTCTACTATCCTGACGACACTATCCAGCACGCGGGAGTGGTGCTGGGGCTGGGAGGCATTGCGGGCCATATCATGTGCCGGGCTTCCAGGGAAGACGCAGGATATTTTGGAAGGATGATAAGCGTCCAGGAGATCAGTGCGGTGACGGCGGCCTGTATGCTTGTGAAAAAGTCAGACTTTCAGGAGGTTGGCGGTTTTGACGAAAGCTTTCAGGTGGCTTTCAACGACATCGATCTCTGCATGAAATTGAGAGCAGGAAATAAAAAGATCGTCTTTACCCCTTATGCGGAGCTTTATCACTACGAATCAAAATCCAGAGGCCTGGAGGATACGCCGGAGAAGCAGTTCCGATTCGACAAAGAGGTAAAGCGGTTTCAGAAAAAATGGGGAAAATGGCTGGAAAATGGCGATCCCTATTATAATCCGAACCTGTCTGTAACGGAAGGCGATTGTTCGCTTCTGGAGGATGTTTTTCGAGACAAAACTGAGAAATGAGGTTTCTGATATGGCAAGAGAGATTTTTGAGGTAACAAAGGACCGGTTTCATCTGAAGGATCCCTGCCGCTATATTCTTCAGGGAACGTGGCCAAAGGAAGCAAAGATGAGAGCCTGTCTGGACGGCTCCCAGATAAAGGCGGAAATCAGGAAGCTGGAGGTAGTAAGCGCCCTGGAGCGTTTTAAGGATCCGGATCTGATGCGGGGCGAGCGCATTACGGCCGAAGTGGAGCTTCCGGAGTCCCTGGACGGCTTCCAGAAGCTGACGGTATATGCGGACATGCCGGAAAAAACCATCAGTTGGTTTTCGGTTCCTGTAAAGGAGCTGGAACGGCGCCGCGGAAAGCCTCAATTTTTTATTGAAGAGGAGAAGGTGCAGCAGGGGTTCCTCCGTATCCGGGGATGGGCTGTGGCGGCCAGTCCGGTGCGTATCCAGATTTTCGACGAGAATAAGCAGAAGATTTCCGCAGAGATCCTCCGGACAGAGAGAGTGGATGTGGAGCAGCTCTATGAGGAAATGGATTTTCAGGATAAGACAGGTTTTTTTGTGGAACTGACCAATCTGACAGGAAAACTGCTCTATATGGTGTTTTATGCCGGAGAAACAAAGTCTGTTCATATTGTGCATTTAAAGCCTTCTGTAGTTTTCAGAAGAAAAATTGAAAAATACGCCAAAAAAGGGATACGGTACTGGAAAAGCCAGGGCGGGGCGGCTCTGGCGGGAAAGATCATCTCCAAGGTGAAAACAGCCTCTACGAGAGAAATCCCTTATCAGAAGTGGATCGTGCGCCATCTTCCAAGCGCCAGGGAACTGGAAAAACAGCGCCATGAGAAATTTGACTATCAGCCCAAGATCTCTATTGTGGTCCCGCTGTATAAAACGCCTGAGAAATATCTTCACCAGCTTGTGGAATCCATTAAGGCACAGACATATCCCAACTGGGAGCTTTGCCTCTCAGACGGAAGCGGAGCGGATTCTCCTCTCAGAAAGACGCTGGAAGCACTGGAAAAATCTGATGAGAGGATCAAGGTGATCCGTAATGAAAAGCCTTTGCGGATCGCGGAAAATACAAATGCAGGAATGGAGGCGGCTACAGGCGATTACATCGCCTTTGCGGATCACGATGACGAGCTGACGCCTCACGCTCTTTTCCAGTGTGTGAAAGCAGTAAATGAAAACAGGGATATCAGGCTGCTTTATTCTGACGAGGACAAGATGTCCATGGACGGCCATAAGTTTTTTCAGCCCCATTTCAAGCCGGACTACAATCCCGATCTTCTCTGCACAGTGAACTATATCTGTCATCTGTTTGTAGTGAGAAGAGACGTGGTGGATCAGGTGGGACTGTTCCGTCCGGAGTTTGACGGGGCTCAGGACTATGATTTTATCTTCCGGTGCGTGGAAGCGGTGAAGCCGGAGGAAATATACCATATTCCAAAGATCCTTTATCACTGGAGATGCCATGAGGATTCCACGGCGGAAAATCCGGAGAGCAAAACCTACGCTTTTGAAGCGGGAAAAAGGGCCATTGAGGAGCATTACAGAAGAACGGGGATCCATGCGGAGGTCTTTCAGGGAGAATTTCTGGGGCTTTACCGGACGCGGTTTATCCGTGACCATGATCCGCTGATCTCCATTATCATACCAAATAAGGACCACACAGACGATCTGAAGAGATGTATGGATTCCATAGACAAACATTCTACTTATCAGAATTATGAGTATATCATCGTGGAAAACAACAGTACTGAGGAAAAAACCTTTCAGTTTTACAAAAAGCTGGAGGCGGAGCATCCAAAGGCCCGCGTGGTGTACTGGGACAGAGAATTCAACTATTCCGCCATCAACAACTACGGCGCTTCCTTTGCAAAAGGAGAATATCTGCTTCTTCTGAACAACGATACGGAAATTATTAATGAAGATTGTCTTGAGGAACTTCTGGGATATTGTATGCGCAGCGACGTAGGCGCTGTTGGGGCCAGAATGTACTACGAAGACGATACGATCCAGCATGCCGGAGTGGTGATCGGCTTCGGCGGAATCGCGGGTCACTGTTTTGTGCTTCAGCCAAGAGGAACAACTGGCTACTGCCACAGGATCATCTGCGCCCAGGACTACAGCGCGGTGACAGCGGCCTGCATGATGGTGAAGAAATCCGCTTTCGATCAGGTAGGCGGCCTTACAGAGGAGCTGGCAGTGGCTTTTAACGATATTGATTTCTGTATGAAGCTTCGGGCGGCAGGTTATCTTATTGTATATAATCCTTACGCGGAGCTTTACCACTATGAGTCAAAATCCAGGGGGCTGGAGGACACTCCGGAAAAAGTGGCAAGGTTTAATAAAGAGATTGCGACCTTTGAGAAACGCTGGCCGGATATTATGCGGGACGGAGATCCGTACTATAATCCGAACCTTACGTTAAAGAGCCAGGATTTCTCATTGAGAAGGATATAGAGGAGGTTTTTCATGAAAGTATTAGTAACCGGTGTAAAAGGGCAGCTTGGACATGACGTGATGAACGAGCTTGCGAAACGTGGATATGAGGGCGTGGGCGTGGATGTTGACGAGATGGATATCACAGACGCGGCCGCAGTCAGGAAGGTGATCGGCGGCGTACGCCCGGATAAGGTAGTGCACTGCGCCGCATGGACGGCAGTGGACGCTGCGGAAGACCAGACGGAAACCTGCCGGAAGGTAAATGTGGACGGTACGGAGAATATTGCCAAAATGTGCGGTGAGCTTGACATTCCGATGATCTATCTGAGTACGGATTATGTGTTTGACGGAGAGGGAATGCGGCCCTGGGAACCGGACGATCCGGTAGTGCAGCCTTTAAATGTTTACGGGCAGACAAAATATGAAGGCGAGCTGGCGGTACAGAAATATACAGATAAATATTATATTGTCCGTATCGCCTGGGTATTCGGCGTAAACGGAAAAAATTTCATTAAGACCATGCTGAATCTGGGAAAAACCCACGATACACTGACGGTAGTAGACGACCAGATCGGCACGCCGACCTATACTTACGATCTGGCAAGACTTCTTGTGGATATGCTGGAAAAAGAAGAGTACGGCATCTATCACGCTACAAATGAGGGAGGCTATATTTCCTGGTATGATTTTGCTGTGGAGATCTTCCACCAGGCCGGCATGAAAGTAAACGTAAAACCGGTAAGTTCCGCAGAATATCCGGCAAAGGCAAAACGTCCTTTCAACAGCCGCATGGAAAAGAAGAAGCTGACAGAGCACGGATTTACCAGGCTTCCGGACTGGAAGGACGCCCTTGCCCGTTATCTGAAAGAGATCATGTAACGGTCAGGAGAAAGGGCAGACGGCAAAGAACAAAGGCGCGAAAAGCGTCCTCTGTTCTTTGCCGTATTTTCTATTTCCTTTGCGGGAAGATCAGAACAGAAAAAGTGAGATGAAAAAATGGGAAAAAAGACGGCGCCCGGAAGGGGATTGGTTAGTAAATATTTGAGAAAAACAGAAGCTGGAAATTATGTCATACTTCTGGGACTTTTGCTTATAAGCTGTGTGATCATGTTTCACGATTATCTTTTCGGAAACCAGATCATGATCTTTAACGATATTGGAAGCGATACCTGGCAGCAGTATATTATGAACTATACCAGTATCGTAAATCATCTGAGAGACGGCAGTTTTTCGCTGTGGGATTTTACAAACGGATTAGGGGTGAATATGTTCAACTTTAATCTGTTCGATCCGTTTCTGGTGCTTTTGTACGGGATCGGCTTCCTGCTGGGACCGGCTCATATGCTGATCTATATCAATGTGATCCAGGTGCTGAAGATCCTTGCCGCAGGTCTTGCCTTTTACTGGTTTTTATCCCAGTTTTCCTTCAGCAGCCAGGCGAAGCTTATCGCTTCCTACGCGTACGGTCTCAACGGCTTTCTGCTGGTGTGGGGTCAGCATTACCAGTTCGGAACGGCAGTGATCTATCTGCCTCTACTGCTTTTGTTCTGTGAAAAGTTCCTTCAAAGGAAAAGAGGAAGGAAATTTTTCCCGGTAATGGTATTTCTCTGCGGGATCTACAGCGTATATTTTACTTATATGTGTCTGGCAGCCACAGGATTGTATCTTTTGTTCCGGGTGATGATGCCGGAGCAATGGAGTTTAAAAGAACGGCTGAAAATGTTTTTTTCCGGCTGCGGCTGGATGCTGCTTGGGGCAGGAATGAGCCTGGCGGTTTTTCTTCCAATGGCAGAGGTCCTTCTGAACGTATCTTCCCGGCTGGAAAGCCAGGGTACGGGAATCCTGGAATGGCTGAGAAACTGTTTTACGCCTTATTCTCAAAAGTTTTACCTTTCTCTCCTGAAAAGAATGTTTTCCACCAGCCTTCAAAACGGCTTCGGTCTGGCGAAAGGCCCCCAGGATTATGTGATGAATTATTATGAGGATCCGCTGCTGTTCTGCTCTGCGCTGGCTGTGTTTTTGAACGTGCAGTTTCTTGCGGTGCTTCAAAAAGCGGAGATGTCAAAGCGGAAAAAACGGGTGTTGTACGGCGCGTCCTTGTTTGTCATTCTTGCGGCGGCGTTTCCTGTAGGGGGTACGGTGTTTAATTATTTTACAAAGCCTACACAGAGATACACCTTTGTGCTCATGCCTCTGATCCTGCTTTTAATGGCGTGGATGTGGGATTATATGAGAAAAGGAGGCAGGCCGAACCTGATCATTATTCTTGCGGTAAGCGCTCTGATGGGGTGGGCTTACTGGGAAGGATGGCAGCAGGCGGGATTTGAAGAGTATAAGAGAAATATTCTGATCCTTACGGCGGCAGGCGTCCTGGCTGCCGTCTGTCTGGTACTTCTTTCGTTTATAAAAACAGAAAAACGGCGCAAAGCTGTTATGGGGATTCTTGGTCTGGCTCTGGCGGTGAATATGATCTCCGAGGGAGGGACAAACTATCAGGCGAGAGTGACGATGAAAAAAGCAGATACCCCGGTGGAGACTATGGCGGCGGAGATGGAGAAGTATGAGACAGACAGAAGATCCGGCGATCTGCAGGTCAGGTACCGGGCGGAAATGGAAAAACCCCAGGATTTTTTCAGAGAAATGTACCGTACGGACCTTCAGGATGCTCTGGATCATCTGGAAGAGATGGACAGGGAGTTTTACCGTGTGGAGAAGGACTATATTTCAGGAACGGTAGCGATGGATTCCTCTGCTCAGGGATACCGGGGAATCTCCACCTACAATTCTGTGATGAACGGATATGTGAAAGACTTTGTGGAAACCTGCTGTCCGGAGCTGTTCTATGCTGACAGGAACCATTATACTTTCTGGAATAATGTAGAGGATAATCACCTGGCGGCGTTTCTGGGAATCCGCTATATCCTGTCCGGCGACGGAAATCCGGATGGAAGGTCATGGAAACTTCTGGATAAAGTAGGAAGCCTCTACATCCATGAAAATGTGCTGGAGGCAGATACCGCCCATTTTTATACATCCGCGATCTCCGAGGACAGTCTGAGAGAACTGTGCAGTGAGGAGACGAGGGATAAGCTTCTGGAAGGCGCCATTGCCCTGGAAGATGGAGAATACGTGGAGTCCATGGAGGAATTTGAGGCGCTGGTCTCCGGCGGAGAGACGGAGAAGGAAAACATACAGAACGGAGAATCTGCGGACAGCACAGAGGAAGCTGCCGGATCGGAAAGAAAGACCGGATCGTCGGAAGAAGAATCTTATGTTATACTGGATGCTCCGGAGAAAGATTCCCGCATCACTGGATCTATTCATGCGGAGACAGGGGGCTACGCCCTGTTTATGATCCCTTATGAGGACGGATGGGAGCTTACCATAGACGGTGAAGAGACAGAACTTTTAAGAGGGGACATCGGCTTTCTGGCCTGCCAGGTGCCGGAAGGAGACCATACCCTGGAACTTACCTTCCACGCCCCGGGCCTTATGGAAGGGGCGGCAGGCAGCGCAGCGTGCTGGGCGGCGTTTGCGATCTTATGCGCTGCTCCCGGGATAAAAAAGAAGAGGAAGAGTATGAGAAGGATTTAACCTCCCGAAAATAAGAGCCGGAAACTGAAAAAAGAGCCTTATCGAATTACCGTCCGGTGTTCGATGAGGCTCTTCTTTATCTGAAAAATATTTAGTTTCTAAAATCATGGTCAAGCATCCGCTGGGCCCTTTCCAGTGCTTCATTGGTAGTTAAAAGACCGGACATAACATTTTTTACCGCGGTTCCAATAATATTCAGGAAACGCTTTTCGTCAAAGGGGCTGAGATTCGAGTCGGGCAGTCTCTTGGTACGGGAAAGAGGGAAACAGTCCTTGGAAAACTCCAGCCAGGGAAATGTATTGATGATATCGTATTTGTTATAGGTCTTGATACAGGGAGAAACACTTCCAAGTGCTGCCATGGCCGAAGCGACAGGTTCCCGGGTAAGCCATTTAATAAAAGCGAGAGCGTTCTGGGGATGCCGGCTGTATCGGGAAACTGCAAGAGATCCGCCTCCATAAATTGGATTTCTCCCGGGAATCATACCAAACCCAACATTTCCTACGATTTTTGAACCGTACCCTAGAATTTCAGATGCATAATTGCTGAAATTAATCATCATAGCCACATTGCCGTTTGCAAATTCTTTTGCTGTATTTGTCCACCATTTTGAGGGTTTGCCGGGGGCATATCGCTGCGCTTCCACAAGCTCTTCCAGCGCTTTTTTTCCAAGATTGTTATTGATAACAATTCTTC
>DWVA01000099.1 GCA_019120475.1 Candidatus Blautia intestinipullorum
TGAGTACATCGGAGCTTTTACCCCATATGGATATAAAAAGGATGATTCGGACAAAAACAAACTGGTTGTAGATACTTATGCGGCGGATATTGTGAAAGAGATCTTCCGGCTGAAATTATCCGGCATGAGCCAGACTGCGATTGCCAACTATCTGAATGACCAGGGTGTGTTGTCTCCGATGGAATATAAACACAGCCTTGGAATTAATATTCAGGATAATTTCAAGAGGCACGAACAGGCAGAATGGAGTGCTATGTCTGTGAAGCGGGTTCTGGAAAATGAAGTCTATATTGGAACACTGATCCAGGGCAGGCATACAACGCCGAATCATAAAGTCAAAAAATTGATGGACAAGCCGGAAAAGGACTGGATCCGTATTGAACACAATCACGAACCAATCGTCACTGAACGGGAATTCACTTTGGTACAGCGGCTTCTGGGGCTGGATACAAGAACTTCCCCTAATGGGGATAAGGTTTATCCTTTATCCGGTCTGGCAGTCTGCGGAGACTGTGGAGCTTTGATGATCAAGCGAGATGTCCCTGCAGGTGGGAAAGTGTATTCCTATTATATCTGTTCAAGAAACGCTGCCACGAAGGAGTGCGGTACTCACAGAATCCCAATGGAAAAGCTGGAAGAAACAGTACTGGAGATTCTTAAAATCCATATTGAGAACATCCTTGATATGAAGAGAATCCTCGATTATATCAATGTTGTCCCGTTTCAGGAACTGGATATTAAAGAACTGGAAAAACGGAAAGAAGCAAAAGTGCAAGAAGTGGAACGCTGCAGGCAGCTGAGGGATTATCTGTATGAGGATTTCCGGGAAGGGATCATTTCTAAAGAGGATTATACGGAATTACATGAAGGATACACGGAAAAAAGGAAAAAAGCGGAAGAAGCAGTCAGGAACATTGAACACCAGATAACCGAAATTCTGGAGTCCAAAAGTGATAAATATCAGTGGCTGGATTATTTTACCGAACATCAGAACATACAGGAACTGAACCGGACGGTTGCAGTGGAACTGATAGACCAGATAAAAATCTATGACAAAAAACATATTGAGGTTGTGTTCAACTTCAATGACTGCTATCAGTCGCTTTTGCGACAGATGGCGGCAGTTGGCTGTACAGTGACAGTTGATGACAATGGAAGGGTAGAACTTGAAAGGAAGGAGGTCGTATAAATGGCAAGAAAATCAAGAAAGATCAATTTTGTAAATGTGGGAAGTGAACTTCTTGCTGCACAGGCAGAGGAAGTTACTGTTATGAATGTATCCCATGCAGCTCTTTATGCGAGGCTTTCTTTTGAGAGTGACAAAAACAGAGAGCGAAACACTATCGAAACACAGATGGCTCTTCTCCATAGTTTTGTGGAAGACCAGAATGATATAGTGGTTGAAAAAGAATACTTCGATATATCCAAAACCGGTACGAACTTTGAACGTGAGGGATTTGACGAGATGATGCAGGACATCAAGAACGGACTGATTGACTGCGTGATCGTAAAGGATCTTTCCAGACTGGGTAGAAATTATGTGGAAGCAGGAAGCTATATTGAACGTGTATTTCCATTTTTCAATGTACGCTTTATATCTGTGAATGACCATTATGATTCCAAACGAGATGATGTGAGTCTGCTTGTTGGAATGTCAAATATCTATAATGAGTTTTATTCCAGAGATCTGGCAAAGAAAGTACGTAGTTCATATCGCATCAACTGGGCAAATGGAGAATTTCCGTCAGGGGTCATGGCTTATGGATATGAAAAAGATCCAAAGAGTCCCAGACATCTTATTCCCGATCCGGAAGTGGCTCCTGTTGTAAAAAGAATTTTCAGAATGTTCATGGATGGGGAAACTTATGCAGAGATAGCCCGCACTTTGAATAGGGAAGGATATCTTTGCCCTAAAGCATATAAGAGGAAAAAAGCAGGAATAGAAATGGCGGAAGCCACAGAATGGAAATGGAGTGGCGGAACTGTTTCAAAGATTTTGGAAAATCAATATTATGTGGGCGACAGTGTGCATAATCAGTTTACGAATGACACATGGGCTGCAAAAAAGCAGAAGGCTAATCCGAAAGAGGAGTGGATAATCGTGGAAAATACACACGAAGCACTGGTTAGCCGGGAAGATTTTAAGACAGTCCAGGAAATGATGCTCAAAAAGAAAGAGAAAAAGAGAAAACCGAAAAATAAAGGAGCTGGTTCGGTCAGTAGTTTTAACTTCTTTAAAGAAAAAATAGTTTGTGCCGATTGCGGAAAAACCATGTATCTTAGAGGCAGAGTTGATGGCAATAAGTTTTTTGAGTGTGGAAATTATACCTTGAATAAAAAGTGTTTTTCCCATTCTGTGAAAGATACAGATGTAAATGATTATGTATTGCGTGTCATCCGAACGCACATTAATGTTTATACAGAAAATGTGGACATGGTACGCAGGCTGAACCAGAGACAGGAAAGCATCCAAAAATATGATGTTTTTAACAGAGAGATCAGAAAGTGCAGAAGAGAGCTGGAGAAGCTTGCAAAGCACCGGGAACAGTTATTTGAGGATTATGTGTGCAAGCTGATTGATGCAGAGCAATATGAAGTTTTTGCAGCCCAGGACACAGAAACAGAAAAAGAGATTCAGAATAATCTGGATAATCTCCTGAAACACAAGGTTGGTTATGAAAAGAATTTCCATACTGAAG
>DWVA01000100.1 GCA_019120475.1 Candidatus Blautia intestinipullorum
TACCGGATTTTCCACTTCCGCCACAACAGATATATACTTATCTGTCACAGGTTTCTGTTTTTCCACAGCACGGTATACATTGTAGATCGTCTCTACGTTAAATACGATGACGCCCTGCTCGATGGGCAGTCCGCCGGGGCGTACCACACGTCCGGTAGCTTCATAGATCAGAACTACCTCGTCTCCCATAGGATACACTTCATCCAGAAGATGAATCCTCATTCCGGGGAATTCTTCAATATGCTGCTGCAGTGCTTTTACAGTCTGCACATAAGATTTTTTGATGCCGATGATGGCTTCTGAAGCGCCGACAGTTTCAGCGATCAGATGAAAGGTTTTCATAATCTCATATGCATGTTTTTCCAGTAACTGTCTGTGTAACTTCAGTAAAGGTTCGCACTCCGCACAGTTCATGAGAATCGTGTCCGCCTTGTCTGTAAGCTTCGCATAAGTGGGAAAACCGGCGCCGCCGGCACCGACCACGCCGCTGTCCTGCATTATTTTCTGTAATTCTTTGATTTCCATGGCGTTACTCCAATCCCGCACCGTCATCAATGATTCCCACAATGGCCGCATCGATAGGTGCTGTTTCTTCGCCGCAGCCAATTCTTGCTGCGCTTCCTTGTGCCACCAATACATATTCGCCGATACCTGCGCCGATAATATCGATCGCTACGATCTGGCTGAGTTCTGATTTCATATGATGCACCGGCTCCACAATCATAAATTTCTGTCCGATCAATTTTTCACTTTTCCGCGTGGAAACCACGCTTCCAACTACTTTTCCTACAATCATGTGAGCCTCCGCAATTTTTACTTTAATCCTCCGATGCCGGTGGCGTATGCCACCGGCTCGTTTCTGGAGGAATATTATTTTATGATAGTAACTGTATTGCCTGTGGCAATCTGTGCTGCATTTGCCTCATCAGTATCAATGTGCATCTCCAGCGTGAAGCTGTCATCCACACGGATCTTCACATGGTTGAAGATTGTTCCGCGCTCGTTGTCAGCTTTTACGGAAACAATGTCTCCGTCCTTCACGCCTGCAGCCTGGGCATCCTTCGGGGACATATGGATGTGGCGCATAGCCACGATACATCCCTCGTTCAGGTAAATGGCGCCTTTCGGTCCGACTATAGCGATAGGCGCGCTGCCTTTGATATTGCCGGACTCACGAACCGGAACCTTCATTCCCAGTTTGATGGCGTCCGTAGCGGACACCTCCACCTGAGAAGCCTTGCGGACCGGTCCCAGGATCCTTACGTTCTCAATGGCACGAAGCTTCAGACCCACGATCGTCACCGTCTCGTTGGAGGCAAACTGCCCGCCCATCAGGTCTTTTTTCTTTGTAAGCTGATATCCCGGGCCAAACAAAGCTTCCACATGCTCCTGAGTCAGGTGAATATGTCTTGCGGAAACTCCGATGGGAACCATAAAGCCTCCGCCTTTTTCTTCACTCTGATTGATGGCGTCGATCACCATTTTTGTAATCAGTTCAATATTTTTCGTTTCCAAGAATACACCCGCTTCCCGTATAAAGTTTAAACAGCTCCGGTGAAACTATCTTCGGAAACAGATTGACCAGGTCAATCTGGGGCGGATAATTTCACTCCGTGAAATTATCCTTTATTTTAATACAGGCAGAATCTTTTCTACGTCTGTGTGAGGTCTCGGGATTACATGTGTTGCGATCAGTTCGCCCAGTCTGGATGCTGCTGTGCTTCCGCTTTCTACTGCGGATTTAACGGCTCCCACGTCTCCGCGAACCATAACAGTTACCAGTCCGGAACCGATCTTCTCTGTTCCTACCAGTGTAACGTTTGCTGCTTTGCACATCTGGTCTGCTGCCTCAATAGCTGCTGTAAGTCCTCTGGTTTCTACCATTCCTAATGCTTCCTGTGTCATTATTTTTTCCTCCTTATGGATCATTGATAATGGGGATCGATCCCCGTTCTATTTTTCTGACGGTTGAGCGTTTTCCGCATTCCCGGCGTCTTCCGCCTTTTCCGTCTTTTTCTTCCATCGGCTTGCACTGAGTTCCACGATCTTGACGATTTCCTCGTGGGGGCGTGCAATCACTGCATAACTTGCCGGTTTCTTAATTGCCTTGGCTGCCGCAGTTTCCACTGCCTCTGTAACAGCCGATACATCACCCTGCACAATAAGAGTTACCAGTCGTCCGCCCAGCTTACGTTCCCATGACGCCAGCTCAACGTCTGCAGTTTTACACATGATGTCCAGCGCATCCAATGCTGCCACAACACCTGTGATCTCTATAAAACCATATGCTTTATTCATGAGCGAACTCCTTATTGCTTAATTGTTAGATGGAGGGCAGAATCTTTTCTACGTCTGTGTGAGGTCTCGGGATCACATGTGTTGCAACCAGCTCACCAAGTCTGGATGCTGCTGTGCTTCCGCTCTCTACTGCTGCTTTTACAGCGCCTACGTCTCCGCGGACCATAACAGTTACCAGTCCGGAACCGATCTTCTCTGTTCCTACCAGTGTAACCTCTGCTGCCTTGGTCATTGCATCTGCTGCCTCGATCGCTGCAGTCAGTCCTCTGGTTTCTACCATTCCTAAAGCTTCCTGTGCCATTATTCATTCCTCCTGAATATGTTGTATTAATTAGAAAGTTTTTGCCAAGGATATGACCCGTCAGTCTTTATCCAAAGCGCTGATTTTCAGCATTTTCCTTGTTCCCTCCTCGGGGTTGGGAATCACGTAATGCTGTACCACACCAGTCATCCGGTCCGCCACTTCCATTCCGGCTTCAACGGCTGCCGTCACATCCGTTACACTGCCGCGGAATTTGATGCATACCAGAAGCGGTACTGGCAGGCTGTCAGCATTGGCAGGCTTATTCTTATCGAATACCTCCAGGCGGACATTGGCCGCCTTGCATCCTGCGTCTGCCGCTACAAAGGCTGTGGCCAGCCCAAACACTTCCAAAATTCCTACAGCGTCTGCCATTTTGCTTCTCCTTTATCTGTTCCGGATTATTTGTTTACAATCGCAATCTTAAGACCTGTCATAGCCAGGTTTGTTTCAAGTGCTTCATTGATCTGCTCAAGCGGGAACTTATGTGTGATCAGTTCAGACATCGGAAGGCCGATTGCCTTTGCTCTCTTAAGGAAATCAAATGTGGTTGCGTAATCTCTCAGGTTGTATACCCAGGATCCTACCAGGTTGATTTCTTTGGAGCAGAGATCGAAGTGCGGATTGATCGTTGCGTCGCCGCCGTTAATGAAGAATCCCAGCTCGCAGAGGCCGCCGCCGTTGCGGATAAATTTGTAGATATTGGAATGTGCCTTCGGGTTTCCTGTGCACTGGAAAGCGAAATCAGCAAGGTGTCCGCCCTGTGCTTCTTTCACTGCGTTTGCCAGTGCTTCGATTCCCTGATAGTTCATAAAGTTTACGCTTGTGTTCGCGCCCATCTTCTTCGCGAATGCAAGACGCTGCTCATTTCCGTCTACCGCGCAGATGTTTTCCACACCCATGGTATGAAGAACTGCGATGCAGATCAGACCGATCGGTCCGCATCCCTGTACAACTACTCTGCTGTTGAATTTCAGGATGCCTGTTGTTTTAGCTCTCTCTACTGCGTGTACAAGAACAGCGCAGGGCTCGATAAGGATTCGGGAATCCAGATCCAGATCGCTTACATTGAAGAAAGTGGAACCGAATTTTCCGCCTCTGATGAATATGTAATCAGCGAACCAGCCGTTGAATTTTACGTCGTCATCCGGAAGAAGTCCGTAAACGTCAGCGCCGCCTACGTTTTTCTTGTTGAGGTCGAACATTGTGATTTCCGGATCATCTTTGAAGATCATGCAGGTAACCACTTTATCGCCGATCTTCACCGGTTTTCCTGCTGTGTCGACTTTTACGTTCTTGCCCATTGCAACAATCTCTCCGGTTCCTTCATGACCCAGAACTACCGGGATCAGTCCGAAAGGATCGTTTTTGAACTCATGAGCGTCTGTTCCGCAGACACCGCAGCCTTCGACTTTAACAAGGATATCATCGTCTCCCACTTCCGGAAGAGGATATTCCTGAAGCTCGAAGTGCTTTTTCTCTGTCATCATAGCGACTCTTGCGGTTTTCGGGATTCCGGCTGATGCCGCCGGAGCTGCGGAAGCTGCCGGTGCAGCGGATGCCGGTGCGGTTCCTGTCATACCGGAAAGAACCTGCTTCACTATTTCTTCGATGTTAATATTATTCATATCCATTGTCTATATCCTCCTATCAACGAATGCAAAGGCTGTCAGACATTACGCAGCGTCTTCTCTTTGTAAAGGTGCTGGCGCTTGTCAGTCCTTCGCCTGTACGGCTTGCAATCGTAAAGGTGCAGTAGCCTTCGCCTCCGAATCCAAGCGCCGCATAAGACGGGGCGTTCTTTACAAGGATCGCGGTGTCGATTGCTTTTGCATATTTGGTAATGTTGTCAATGTTCTTGGAGTGAATGTGCGCGGAATGGCGGTTGCCGTGCTCAAGCCATACAGCCTGTTCTACCGCGTCGTCAAAATCCTTTGCCCTTACAACGCCAAGGATCGGCATCATAAGCTCTGTGGTGATCAGCGGGTGTTCCTTCGGTCCTTCAAATACAATGCAGCGGATGTTTGCCGGAGCATTGACACCGATCATGGAGAGAAGGGTCTTCGCGTCACGTCCAACGCATTTACGGTTCAGTCTGCCGTCCTTCATAACCACGGAAACAAGCTTGTCCTGTTCCTCTTTGGAAGCCAGATAGCAGTCGTTCTCGGTGATCAGATAATGCATCAGCTCATCTACAACAGAAGATACCGCAACGATCTCTTTCTCTGCGATGCAGGGAAGGTTGTTGTCAAAAGTACATCCGTTTACGATGTCCTGAGCGGCCTTGCGGATATCAGCGGTTTCGTCTACCAGCGCCGGCGGATTTCCTGCTCCCGCTCCGATTCCTCTCTTACCGGAAGAAAGAACTGCGGTAACAACGCCCGGGCCGCCTGTAGCAGCGATAAGCTGAATATCTTTGTGCTTCATCATAATGTTGCTGGTTTCCAGTGTAGGATGCTCTACCGTTACGGCGATGTTGTCCGGTCCGCCAGCTTCCAGGGAAGCTTCATTCAGAAGGTTGATGGCGTAAATGGATGTTTTGATCGCCTGAGGATGCGGATTAAATACAACCGTGTTTCCTCCTGCCAGCATTCCGATGGTGTTGCAAAGGATAGTCTCGCTGGGGTTGGTGCATGGAGTGATCGCTCCGATCACACCGAAAGGTCCCATCTCGATCAGCGTAAGTCCTCTGTCTCCTGACCATGCGGTTGTGGTAATGTCTTCTGTGCCCGGAGTCTTGTCAGCTACAAGATGATGTTTCAGGATCTTGTCGCCCACATTTCCCATTCCGGTTTCGTCAACGCCCATACGTGCCAGAACTTCAGCGTTTTCTCTGATCTTCTGACGTATGGATGTAAGAATTTTTTCTCTCTGGTCCATGGACATTTTGCGAACGACCTGGTCAGCCTTCTTCGCAGCCTCGATGGCGTCGTTCATCTCTTTGAAAATACCATGTTTTCCGGCCGGAGCGTCTGCAATCTGCATTTTTGCCATAACTTCCTGTACAATTTCCTGTACCATGCTCTCACTTATTGGCATGAGATTGTCCTCCTTTATATTCCGTCAAATTATTTTGTTTCCGCCGGGAATTATTTCATTCCAAGCTGTGCCATAACCTGTTTTGTGATGTTTGCAACAAGTTCTGCGTCAGCAGTATTGTCTTTCTTTTCTGCTCCGTCGCAGTTCTTGCCTACAAAATCATACTGATATCCCGGGAACTGTTTGTAGTCTTCACCCTCACATGCTCCGCAGTTATGGCAGTTCAGTTTGCCTTTGTTCAGGCAGATATTTGCCGGATGTTTGCCAGGCATACCGAATTTACGGCGGATAGCATACAGTTTTTCGATGTTCTTCTCATCGAATTCCTTCGGGCCGCCCAGAAGTTTGCTCTGATACAGAAGCTGTGCGTAGAACTCAACAGATTCCATCTTCATGTAAGCAGCGTTCAGGTCTGTAGACCAGGTAAGAGCTCCGTGGTTTTCCAGAAGGACTGCATCGAAATACGGAAGGTATTTTTCCAGATTATCCGGAATTTCCATTGTGGAAGGTGTGCCGTACTCAGCGATCGGAACACATCCAAGAGCGATGACTGCTTCCGGCATGATCGGCTGTGTCAGCGGGATACCGGCGATCGCGAAGGATGTTGCATAAATAGGATGAGCATGTACTACAGATCCTACATCCGGACGTTTCTCATACACTCTCATATGCATTTTGATCTCAGATGAAGGTTTGAATCCCGGATTTGCCTGGATCACTTCGCCTTTTGCGTTTACCTTGCAGATGTATTCCGGGGTCATGAATCCCTTGGAAACGCCTGTAGGTGTGCAGAGGAACTCATTGTCGTTGAGTTTTACGGAGATATTTCCGTCGTTTGCAGCCACCATGTTGCGGTTGTAGATCCTTCTTCCGATGTCACAAATCTGTTTTTTGATTTCAAATTCGTTTACCATGCCATTTTCCTCCTTGAGCATTTTGGTTTCTTTTTATTTCTAAGGAGATTTTACTCCTTATAAACAGGAATGTCAAGAAAATCTTGTTGTTTTGTGTTGTTTTTATTGTTTTGCAGTTGTGGTTTTTGTTGTTTTTCAAAATTATTCAAAAATTCCCGCCTGACTTGTCAGGTTTTGCACTCATTCAGGCAAAAACAGTAAAATACCGCTTATTATTTTCAGTTTTCTTTCTTTTTATTTTCACAATTCAAAGGGTCTGTTTTTCCTTCTCCGTTCCCCTTTTCCCAGGGCATAACATCCCCTTCTTCCCGGAGATATTCCAGAAGCTCCGGTATTCCTTCCTGCTTCTTGGAATCCACATAAAAGATTTTTTTGCATCCGGCCAGCCGGAGCCAGTCGGCGGAGCGCTCCACATGAGCGTCAGGATCGTTGATCTTCGTTACAATGCCGATCACCTCCCGGTTTGCCATACAGGTACAGCAGGGAGGGAAAAGGCAGTACGGCTCCGTTGCCGAACAGAGGAGCCCTACAATATCCGCTTCATATGTATAAAGCGCCAGCGCATGTCCAAGTCCTTTGGTCTGGGCATATTCGCCGGGAGTGTCAATGATCACGTCGAAATTATTCACATACTGGGTTTTGTGATAATGGATCTTTTCTCCTTTCAGAGCCTGCGTCAGCGTGGTCTTGCCCGCTTCGCTGCGGCCCATAAGGGCTATTTTTTTCATAACAGTATCAAAACTCAGGTTCTCGTAACAGGACAGACAGCGAAGCCCAGCTTTTCGCTTACATAGTCCAGTATCGCGGTAACAGAAGCTTCCACTTCAGAAACAGTACCCGTAATGATCAGGCTTCCGCTGAAACGGTCCACAAATCCCAGCTCCACGCCGGAGGATTTGATCGCTATGTCCGCTATGATGATCGCCGTTTCCGCAGGGGTGATGGTCATGATCCCGATTGCGGATTTCGAGTAATCCACGGCGGGATCCAGTCCCAGTTTTTTATAGAGAATTTTGTCCGGATTTGCTATGATGTGCGCCAAAGAAATCTGTTTGCCCGGAACCTGTTCCTGTATGATCCTCTGCAGATGAGGCAGTATTTCCTCGTTATATGCCATAAATCATCCTCCCATCCGGCAGCCGTCAAAAAATTTTGAAAACGCCGCCATGAACTCATTATTTTTATTATATCTTTTTACCTCCCATATGTCAACAAAATTCAACACTTTTTATCTCCTATCCTCTATATGTATTGTGGTTTTTATTTTGTTTTTTATCATATCTGTGTTGTATTATGTGGTTTTTTAACTCAAGATGCTCCCCGCCCTATTGACAACTGCTGTTTTCTCTGCCATACTTTTCCATATAGTAGCAATACACAGCGTATGATCTTAGGAGGTATCTTTATGTATCTTTCCGATATACACACACATTCCATCGCCAGCGGACACGGAACCAGCGCCACGATCTCCAATATGGCGAAGGCGGCTTCCCGCCGGGGTCTCCGGCTTCTGGGCATTACCGATCACGGCCCCGCCACTCTCGCCGCCGGAACGCCTTCTTATTTCCGGAGTCTGACTTACTCCCCCAGAAGACGCTTTGGCCTTGAGCTCCTTTACGGGGTGGAACTGAACATCCTTGGCGTTGACGGCCGCCTTGATCTTGAGGACAGTCTCCTCAACAGACTTGACTACGGGATTGCCAGTATGCATTCCCAGAATTACAAAAGCGGCACAAAAGAAGAAAATACCCTTGCCTATATTAACGCCATGAAGCACCCCCAGGTAAAAATTCTCGGACACTGCGACAATCCCCAGTACCCCGTGGATTACGAGACTCTGGCCCGCTGCGCCCGAAAAGAAAACGTGATCTTCGAAATCAACGAAGCTTCCCTCGCCCCTTATGGCTACCGTGGCGACACAAGGGCCAATAACGCGGAAATCCTCCGCTGCTGCCGGAAATACCAGATTCCCATCGTGCTTTCCAGCGACAGCCATGGGCCGGAGCATGTAGGCGACTTTACATACGCAGCCGACTTTGTCCATGAAGCCATGTTTCCCGAATCGCTGATCTTAAATAATCAGATACCGAGACTGAAAGTATTTCTGCTGACACGGTAAGAGCTGGCTTTCTTTTACAAAAAAACTGCCGTACTTCCGGATTTCCCCGAAGCACGGCAGTTTTTTATATGGAACGTTTTTTATTTCTGATCTTCCCGCGTCTTATTTCCTCTCTTCTCTATCCCGCATCTTCTTCATCAGCTCCGCCAGTTCCCGGTACTTTCCGGTAACGTAGCCGTAATTTCTTCTTTTATGGGGCAGAAGGCAGTTGGTGCAGTCCTTAATTCCGCTTTCTGTATAACGGAAATTCCCGCCGCAGTTTTCTCCCAAAGCATACAGGGGACAATAGCAGAAAAGACAGTTAAAGTCCTCCGGATCGGCTCCTTTGTGGCAGGGGAAATATTCGCACTTTTTATGGCTGAAATAAGAATATTCTTTTCCCTCCCAATATGGCTTTTCCATAAAATATCATACCTTTCCTCTTCTGAGAGTGCGACCCTACTCCGGAACAACCGTAACTTCGTTCAATTTGCGGAGGGAACAAAGATAGCCGGAGTAGTATCGCCTGCCATTTAATCATCGCCTGAAAAGGCGTTCCTCTTCTGCTGCGGATGCAGAACGGGGATGGTATAATTCATACGAACAGGCGAATTCCATAAAAAATGCCTGCTTCCAGAAAAGCAGACAACACTCCGGGACTACTAAGATCCCAGGTTGGCGTTACACTTTACACGGAAGTTTCACCTCGCCATATGAAGCAGGTTTCCTGACTCCAGAATCCCCGCTCCCTCTCCCCTTCTCATACTGTCCGTTTCTCCTCCGCGCAGCCGCAGAACCGCCGGGGCCCTTTGGCTCATCGTGCCGGAAAAAGCTTACATACAATGGGATACCGAGAGGTTGCTCCTCTGTTACAGTGACCGGATCGTTCAGGACTCTCACCTGATTCCCTCTTCCGACCGCCGGATACAGCGGCCGGCACTTCATATGTTCTATATGGAATTATACTGCCCTGATTATAGCATCAGGGCAGTATCCTGTCAATCTCAGTTTTTCGCTCCCAGACTGTCGATGATGGTAATAACAAGTCCCCGGATACTGTTTTCCGTCGTCCGGTAGGGCGCGATACGGAGCGTATAATATCTTCCGTTCATGGCGGTAACTTCCCGGTCAATGGGCACAAGGTTCTTCAGCACGTCCTTTGCGTCCTTAATGATATCTTCCTCGGGAAAACTGTGGGCAAAAATCTGGAAAGAACGGCCCACGTCCTGTTCCATAAGCTGGAACTCTCTCCCCACATACTCTGTAAATTTGCGGATGTTCAGGTTGCTGTCCACAAAAAGGATTCCGATCATAGTGGAGGAAAGGAAGTTGGAAAGGTCGTTGGTGAGCATGGTCAGTTCATCCAGTTTCTGCTGATATTCTGTATTTACCGTATACAGTTCCTCGTTTACCGACTGCAGCTCCTCATTGGAGCTCTGCAGTTCCTCGTTGGCGGTCAGAAGTTCCTCATTAGCCGCCTGAAGCTCTTCATTCACTGTTTCCAGTTCGCCGATGGTGGATTTCAGATCATTCTGAGATTCATGAAGCTTCTGTTCCAGATCCGCGATCCTTCTCGCCGCGGTGGTGTCCACATCGTATTTCTCGGACACCCCTCCTTCGGGAATTTCATTATTTTCTACAAAGAGCACCGCGATCAGCCCCGTCTCTTCCCGGCCTCTGCCGGGCACAGGGCTTACTGTCAGGTTGATATTTTTTCTTCCCTCCGGACAGTCCACCGCAATGCCTGTATAAGTTACAGTTATATGCTCCGAGCGGCAGCGGTTCAGCGCCGTTGACGCCACAAGACTCAGATCTTTATTAATCAGGCTGAAAAAGTTGAACGTGGCTTTGCCCGGTGCGATCGTCATATAATCCATATAGTTTCCAAAGAAATGGATCACATTATTCGCCTCGTTCACTACAACGGAGGCAGGAAGAAAGGATTCCATAAAATGCACATATGTACTTTCCATTGTATAATCTCCCGACTCTCTGTCCGAAATGCTTGCCGGCCTCGTAGAGACTGTAAGGACATTGGGGATATTATAAGCCGGAGGAAGCAGCTCGTCCACCTTGCCTTCTCCTTTGTGAAGATAGATTTTCTCCGCGCTGCACACCGGGGTAAATACTCCGGAATACTCCCCCGCCGTCTCGCTCTTACCCAGGAACAGATAGCCGCCGTCCTTCAGGGCGGAATGGAAGATAGCGAACAGCGATCTCTGGAGTACCGGCTGGAAATAGATCATCACATTCCTGCAGCTTATAAGATCCAGCTTGCCGAAAGGCGGATCCGAAAGCATATTGTGGGGAGCAAAAATGATCATTCTCCTGATCTCCTTGGAGATTACGTACTGGTCGTTTTTCTTCGTAAAAAATTTCGCAAGACGGTCCCCGGACACGTCGTCCAGGATACTGTCAGAAAAAACGCCCTTGCCCGCCTGCTCGATAGCTTTCGTATCCACGTCTGTGGCAAAGATCTTCAGATCTCTCTGGACGTTCAGTTCGTCCATAACCTCCCGGAACAGGATGGCCAGAGAATATGCCTCCTCGCCGGTGGAGCAGCCCGCGCTCCACACACGGATCGGCTCCTTCGGTCCCGTTCTTTTCACTATGTTGTAAACAGCATTCTGCTTCAGGCTTTCAAAAAAAGACGGATCGCGGAAGAAATTCGTCACTCCGATGAGAATTTCTTTCACCAGGATATTGGCTTCCTCATCGTCCGTCCCCAGGAACTTCACATATTCTCCCAGATTGGAATTATGAGTCACCACCATCCTCCGCTCAATTCTGCGCAGCACTGTGGTTCTCTTATAATTTGTAAAGTCGATCCCGCTTGCCTTCTTGAGGATCGCGTAGATTCTGGGGAAAGTTTCCTCATCAGAAAACATCTCGTCCTGCTCCTCATGACGGATCAGAGTAGGATAATGAGAAAAATTCAGGATCTCATCCACGATCTCCTCCGGAGAAAGGACAAAATCCGCAAGCCCGGTATTGATAGCGCTGCGGGGCATACCGTCAAATTTTGCCGTTTCCGGTTTCTGTACAATAACCAGCCCTCCCTGCTCCTTCACAGCCTTGACGCCGCCGGTTCCGTCAGATCCGGTTCCCGAAAGAACTACAGCGATCGCCCGTTCCTTCTGTTCTCTGGCAAGAGAGGTAAAGAACACGTCGATGGGATGGTTCAGCATCCTGTGCGCGTATTCTGTAAGTATCAGCCTGTCCCCCTGCAGGGTCATATTTTTCTTTGGCGGTATCAGATAAACTGTATCCGGCAGAACCTCCATCTCGTTTTCCACCTGCAGCACAGCCATCTGCGTCCTCTTTCCGAGAATATCCGCCATCAGGCTTTTATAATCCGGAGAAAGATGCTGGATTACTACAAAACTCAGTCCGCTGTTCTCCGGCATATGCTGAAAGAACTGCTGAAGCGCCTCCAGTCCTCCCGCAGAAGCGCCGATACCTACAATAAATGGTTCCTTCATTTCAATCTCATCCTCCGTTTTTTTCGTTAAATCCACACCAGCCATTCCCGGCCTCCTCCTTTGCTCAGTTTTCCCCATGTCTTCCCAGATATCGTATCTCAAATTCCGCAGCCGGCATAGGTCTAGCATACCGGTATCCCTGTCCGAAATTGCATCCCGAATTCAAAAGAACTGTTTCCTGCCTGGCCGTTTCCACACCTTCCGCCACACAGGTCATTCCGAAATTGTGGCAGACCTGAACGATGTTTTCCACCAGCATTCTGCTGATCTCATTATCCGGCAGATCGTTGATCAGGCTCCTATCCAGTTTGATTGTATGGAACCGGATATTGCTGAATATGGAAATATTGGCATACCCCGAACCGAAATCATCCAGTTCAAACTGAATGCCGCATTCCCGGAAATTATCCACGATACAGGCAAGCGTAGCCTTCTCCATATCTCCCGCCGTCTCCGTGATCTCCAGTTCGATCTGTTCCGGCGGCACGTCCGGATACCGGCTCTGAAGCGCAAGCACAGAGGCAAATACCGTGGAGTTAAAAAGCGTGTGCCTGGACATGTTGACGGAGACTGTCACCGGCGGCAGTCCCATCCTACGCCATACGCTTAGCTGTTTCAGCACGCTTTCCAGCATAAACAGATCCAGTTCCCTGATGGTGCCGTCTTTTTCCATCGCCTCGACAAAGCGCACCGGCGGGATGACCGTCCCGTCCTCTGACACGCCCCTCACCAGAGCTTCGGCTCCTATCAGGCTTCCGTCCCGCATATCTATTTTGGGCTGGAAATACGGCACAAATTTCCTGCTGGAAATCTCAGCGGTGCTGAATTCGTCTGTTCCGTCCAGAAAATCAGTCCGTCCTCCGGACGCCTGCTTCACATTTTCGCAGTGCATGATCGCCTGGGCTTCACGCACAAGATTCCTTGCCGAAAACACCCCGTCCGACCACACATAGCCGATCCTCACCCGCTTTGGGTAACGGCGCTGAAGCGCCGTCCTAAGGCGGGCGCACCGTCCGTCAAAGACTTCTCTTATCATATTCGGCGCAAGGACCACAAATTCCGCGTCCCATGTCCGGAATATAAAGGTTTTGCCGAAAATATTCAGCAGGGTATCCGCAATAAACTGAAGAAATTTCCTTCCATATTCGAATCCAAAGGTGCTGTTGATCGCGGAAAAATTCGGCACATCCACAGACAGAGCCCCCATAGTGCTGTAAGAATCCGAATTCAGGGAATAAACCACATCCATATAGGAATTCAGATTAGGCATCATCGTAAGAATATCCTGCCCGGCAGCCGGCGCTCCTCCGTTCGTGGAATCAAACCGCTTCTGCTCTCCCAGAATGTAGGGGACCAGCGTGCGGATCAGCGTTACGTCGCCGATATATTCCCCGGCGTTTTCCACACAGAGGAACCCTGTGATCCTTCCACGCTCCCTGAGAGGATAGGCAAGAACGTTCCAGTTATCCTCGTCGTTTCTGCGCCCCCAGAACGGCGCGTTATTTTCCATATAGACAGGAACGCCTTTTTCCATACATCTGTTCAGAAGCGGAACTTTCTCGATCTCAATACCGGACATGGCGTGCTGGATGCTCTGCTTTCCCAGTTGTTTCCATTCATAAAGCATCGTCACCGTGCGCCCGTCCTCCGACAGCGCCACAATATAGGCTCTCACCGCGTTATAGTACATTCCGATGCAGGAGAGGGCGTTCCCTAAAGACTCCTCCAGGGACTTTGCTTTCAGCATATTAGTGGTGCAGTAAAAGGCGCTTCTCTGCTCTTCTTTCGTAAGGGCGCGGTCAGGATCCTCCTCCTGAACAAAAATCTCCTGTCCTGAATTCTCCTTTCGGAGCCCCGCCCAGGCCCAGTCCTCGTCTTCGCTGGGAAACATTACCGTATCGACGGCAGAATCCTTCCATATCTCGCAGAGATAACCTGCTCTCAGGTTCAGGATGTCGTAATCCGCTTCTCCCGTCCGTTCCAGAACCGTACCTGCCACAAATCTGAGGTCGCCGATCTCCGGTATATTCTCCATGGACGTCCTGATATATGCAAAAGCGTCCTCAAACCTTCTCTTGATATCAAACCTGGATACGGCCCTCGGAAAAAATACGGTAATGGAATCCGCAGAATCCTGTCCTGTCACGCATTCTCCTCCAAGAGCGAAAGACAGAGCGATTGCAATGAAGCGGTACAGCGCCGGAAAAGAATCTTTTTTTCTGTCTCTT
>DWVA01000006.1 GCA_019120475.1 Candidatus Blautia intestinipullorum
GGGATAATCTGACGTACCACCGCCGGAAAGGAGATACATGACAAATGGAAAAAATAGTTTTCTTCAGGTGGTTAAACTGCCTAATGTCAGAGGCAGGGTGCGTTATATCTCGGATCCGAAACGACAGGAAAATTTATATGCCACCTTTACCAATGTGGAGTCGAAATATTGGTCTTACCTGTCAAAAGAAAATCAGAAGGATTTCAGAAAAAGTGGTACAGAGGGCAAATGCATTGAGGCGAGAGAGCTGATCATCATGCTGCCGCCAAGTCTGATCCAATATGATCCGGATATGCTGCTGAAATATTTTTCCGCAAAGTTTGTGGAGAGATATGATATGGCGGTGGCAAGCGCTCTGCACCATAATAAGGCAAAAACCAATCTTCATATTCATCTGATCTTTTCCGAAAGGCAGGAATTAGATGTTCCGGAAAGAAAGATTGCTGCAAGGAATCTGTTCTATGATGAAAATGGAAAACACGTCCGGACAAAGAAAGAGATCCTGGATGAACGTGGAGAAATCCGGCCGGGATGCAGGATCATTAAAAAGGGAGAAGTTTATGAAACCAATCTCTTCAAACCGAAAAATCAGGAATTTAAGTCCAAGAAGTTTACGGAAAAAATGAAATATTACTATACGGATCTTATCAATGAACTGGTAAAAAATCCGGCAGAGAAGTTGAAGGTGTTTGATAAGAACAGTCCTTATCTGCCGACCAGAAAGATTGGAAAGAACAATCCAAAGGCAGAGGAGATCCGAATTGATAATTATCTCCGGCAGGAATGGAATCATATGGTGGACCGGGCAGTGACGGAAGGCGTGACAGAGGAAGAATTGAGCCAGGTGAAGAAAAAAGAGATCACTGTGCCTGCTCAAGAATCGATCATTAAGGAAGGCTGGAAACCGGATCAGTTCCGAAGTATCCTGCAGAAAGCCATCGGGAAACTGAGAGGATTCATTCAGTTTATGAAAGAGATCCGGAACGGAGAATTTGACGCAAGAGGAAACCCACTGATCCGCCATGATCTGAGATTTGATGTGACACCGGCGCCACTACCGGAGTCGGCAAAAGGAGAAAGACCATCTTCCGCTCTGCAGGAAGCGGAAGTAATGAGACTGGATCGTATTTTGCAGAAGATGAAGAAAGCAGAACAGAAGATCTACGCCATTGAAAAAGCAAAGCTCAGGCTGGAGAAAGATCTGAAAGAAGTGCAGAAAAAGTGGTTTCATGGGAAAGAGAAGAAAGAACTGGAGCAGAAGATCACCGGAAAACGACAGGAACTGAAGAAAGCACAAGAGACTTTAAGCGAGATTCCCAAAATGCAGGGATATGAAAATGCACTGGAAGTGAAAAAAGCCTATAAAGCTGCAGTTACTGAACTGGAAGGTGTGCGGAAACTTCAGAGTGAATGGGATCAGAAAGGAATCCTGGAAAAGAAATACTGGGTGATCAAAGCCAACGTTCCAGAGCAGACAAGGCAGAAAAGCATTCATGATCGCTTACAAGAGAAGAAACAAGAGGTGAAGCAGAAACAGAAAAAAGAACGGAAAAGGAGTCATGGAAGAGATTGCCTGTAGAATTAGGTTTTGATGTGAATAGAGGAGGAATTAGGAGTGTACATCGAAAAGATATTTGAAAGAGCAACCATACGGGGAATAGCGGATTATCTTTTATTTGGAAGTGGACCAGACGAAGATAACAGGAGTTATGAGGAACGGTTGGAGGAGCCGTATCTTAGATTTGAAAAGGCAGTAGCAAAATATGATAAGAATCCCACATCGGAGCTGCTGGATCTTTCCAATGAAGTGACCAGTGAAACTGCCAGTGTGTATATGGAGATTGGGATTCAGGTGGGGGTATTATTGATGATGGACGTTATAAAAAATGTAAATCAGTAGCAAAATAAAGAAGTAAATTAGAAGTGCAAGATCCTCTTCCGGAATTTCCGGGAGGGGATTTGTAATTTGAAGATTGATTTGAAAAACAATTTATATACTTGTTTTTAAACTCGTCATTTCCTCATTAATCTCGTCAAAATAAAGAAAATGACGAGATTAAAATTGCTTATGACGATGTTTTGTGATAAGATGGAACTAAGTTAAGTTTGAGATTTTGTAAGGAGACTTCATGAGAACTTTTGATTATAAGAAGAGATACGAACGTTTATTACAACCGGACATTGTTACTTTAGTGGCGCAGATTCATGAGTATAAAGGGGAGCAGACGTTGTTTGTGGAGGCAAAAGCAGATACGCTTACCCAGTTGTTGGAAGTTGCAAAAATTCAGAGTACGGAGGCGTCCAATAAAATCGAAGGTATCTATACTTCGGATGATCGTTTAAAAAAAATTGTTCGTGATAAGACGATGCCGAAAACAAGAAGTGAGAAAGAAATTGCGGGTTATCGGGATGTGCTAAATACGATACATCAAAATTATGATTATATACCCGTAAAATCATCCATCTTCCTTCAACTGCATCGGGATTTGTATAAATTCGCAGGAAATGCGGGCGGCAGTTTTAAGTCATCCGATAATGTGATTGCACAAGAGGATGAACAGGGAAACAAATCGATACGATTTCAGCCGGTTCCGGCATGGGAAACGCCGGCATATATCGATGCAATCTGTGATGCCTTTCAGGATGCCTGCAAGGATTCCCAGTGTGATCCATTGATCCTGATCCCCATGTTTATATTGGATTTCTTGTGTATCCATCCGTTTAATGATGGAAATGGACGTATGAGTCGTTTGCTGACGCTGCTTTTGTTATACCGGGCAGGATATATTGTAGGAATGTATATCAGTATTGAAAAGCTGATTGAACAGACAAAAGAAACTTATTATGAAACTCTGCAGGAGAGTTCTTATAACTGGCATGAAGAGGAAAATGATGATGCACCATTTGTCCGGTATATGCTGGGAGTCATTGTTGCAGCTTACCGTGATTTTTCATCCAGAGTGCAGCTGTTAGCCACCAGCGGGATGTCGAAACCTGAGCGTATACGTGAAATTGTCCGTGGATCAATAGGAAAGATGACAAGAGCGCAGATCATGGAGAAATGTCCTGATATCAGCCGTGTGACGGTGGAACGTGCTTTGACAGACATGGTGAAAAAAGGTGAAATATTAAAAATCGGAGGCGGTCGTTATACTGCCTATATATGGAACAGGGAGAATGAATCGTATGATAACAGGTGAATTGAAAAATAAAATTGATGGCTTATGGGAAATATTCTGGACCGGAGGCCTTACTAATCCATTGGATGTAATTGAACAGATGACATATCTGATGTTTATCCGTGATCTGGATGATGTGGATAATCGTCATATCAAAGAAAGTGCAATGCTTGGTCTTCCATATGAGAGTATTTTTGCAGAAGAAGTCCTGATCGGGGATCGCCGGATTGCAGGCAATCAGTTGAAATGGAGCGTATTTCATGATTTCCCGGCTCAGAAAATGTACAGTACCATGCAGGAGTGGGTGTTCCCGTTTATTAAAAATCTTCATGGAAATAAAGAAAGCGCTTATGCCAAATATATGGGTGACGCAATCTTTAAAATACCGACACCGTTGATGTTGGATAAGATTGTGACTGCCATGGATGAAATATACGATCAGATGGCGCAGTTGAAAAACGCAGATACAAGAGGAGATGTTTATGAGTACCTCTTGTCGAAATTGGCAACAGCAGGAGTAAACGGGCAGTTCCGAACACCAAGGCATATCATTAAAATGATGGTGGAACTGATGGATCCGAAACCGGATGAAATCATCTGCGATCCTGCTTGCGGAACGTCTGGTTTTCTGGTGGCTGCCAGTGAATACCTGAAAGAAAATAAAAAAGAAGAAGTATTCTTTGATCGAAAAAATAAAGAGCATTATATGAATCATATGTTCCATGGATTTGATATGGATCGGACCATGCTGCGTATCGGAGCCATGAATATGATGACTCATGGAGTGGATAATCCTTATATTGAATACAGAGACAGCCTTTCTGATCAGAATACGGATAGGGATATGTATAGTCTGATTTTGGCAAATCCGCCGTTTAAGGGAAGTCTTGATTACGATATCGTATCCCAGGATTTGCTGAAAGTTGCGAAGACGAAGAAAACGGAACTTCTGTTTTTAGTACTGTTTTTGAAAATGCTGAAAACAGGTGGAAGATGTGCCTGCATCGTTCCGGATGGAGTTCTGTTTGGCTCTTCCAAAGCTCATAAGGCGATTCGCAAAGAACTGGTGGAAGAAAATTGTCTTGAGGCAGTAATCTCCATGCCTTCCGGAGTGTTTAAACCTTACGCAGGAGTCTCCACTGCTATCCTGATCTTTACGAAAACAGGACATGGTGGAACGGATAAAGTATGGTTTTATGACATGAAAGCAGATGGATTCAG
>DWVA01000101.1 GCA_019120475.1 Candidatus Blautia intestinipullorum
AAGCTATGAGCAGTTCTTTCCAATCCCAGGAAAAAACAGGATATCTGAATGAAGATTTCCGGCTGTTCCATATAAAGGACCAGATACAAAAAGATTATCACTATCATTATCACGATTTTCATAAGATCATCATTTTTCTTTCAGGAAAAGTAAGCTACCACATAGAGGGAAAAACCTACCACCTGAGTCCATGGGATATCCTTCTGGTCAGCCGGGGCGCCATCCACAAACCGGAAATAGATTTTTCTCTTCCGTATGAGCGGTTTATTCTCTGGATACGGAAAGACATCCAGTACGCTGAACTGAATACATGTTTTCAAAAAGCTAATGACAGAAGCTTCAGCCTGATCCGTCTGGATTCCCGTCTGCAGGAACGCATAAAGGATATTCTTCCTGAACTGGAAAGATCCTTCCGGGAAAAAAAGTTTGGAGACAGTCTTCTCAGAAAGGCACTGTTTACTCAGTTCCTGGTCTATGTAAATCGGATATTTCTGGAAAAACAGTATATTACGGACCAGAAATCCTATTCCTCCGACTCCCGGATCGAAGGACTTCTCCGGTATATCAATCTTCATCTGACGGATGAGCTTTCCATTGACAGTCTTTCGGAACGTTTCTTCTTCAGTAAGTACCATTTAATGAGAAAGTTCAAAGAAGAAACCGGTTATACGATCCATAGCTATATCGTCAGCAAGAGGCTTTTTCTGGCGCGCTCCCTTCTCTCTCAGGGCGCTCCTGTCATGAAAGCCGCCTCCCAAAGCGGATTCCGGGATTACACGGCCTTTGTCCGCGCATATAAAAAACAGTTCGGGGCTCCGCCCTCACAGAGATTTTGATTTTTGCTGACATCTATTGATCTTACGCTCAGAAGCTGTTTTCCTTTATTTATTGCATTTTCCCGAAAAGGATGCCATAATTATTTTAGCTTCAGCGCAGCGTTCATATACAGAGGAAACATTTCGCCTGCATCTTGTACGCTGCCGGAAACACAGAATTTCAAAAACAGGAGGAGTTACTTATGGAATTTCAGGAACTGATCGAAAAAAGAAGAAGTATCCGTAAATACAGCACGGACGGCAAAGTATCAAGAGACGACATTCTTACCGTCATCAAAGCCGCCCAGGAGGCGCCTTCCTGGAAGAATTCCCAGACAGGCCGTTACTATTGTATTCTCTCTGAAGATATGACGGAACGTTTCAGAGAAGAATGTCTCCCGGAGCTTAACCGCACAAAATCGCAGAACGCAGCGCTTATTGTCACCACTTTTGTACGTGACCGGGCCGGATTCCAGAAAGACGGATCCCCTGACAATGAACTGGGCAACGGCTGGGGCTGCTATGATCTGGGACTCCAGAATGAAAACCTGATCCTGAAAGCGTCGGAACTTGGATACTCCACTTTGATCATGGGAATCCGTGACGCCGATAATATCCGCAAACTGCTGGATATCCCCCAGGAAGAGATCATCGTAGCGGTGATCGCTGTTGGAAAAGCCGCTGAAGAACCTGCGCGGCCGAAACGCAGGGAAATCGAAGAAATTGTAAGATTCTATTAATACCCGAAAAGGAGAATGAAGACTCCGGTTCGCCGGACTATTTCCGTCCTTCTCTGATAAAAAACCGGATGACTTCCATTACTGGAAACCACCCGGTTTTCTTTATCGTCTTACGCTTTCATCAGCTTGCGGCCGCAGCACTGTTTGTATTTCTTTCCGCTTCCGCATGGACAGGGATCATTTGGATAAACCTTCTCTTCTTTCCTCTGGACCGGCTTGCGGACAGAAGTATCGTCCTTGTTGGTTCCCGTCACTTTCGCTACCTGTTCACGCTCGATCTTCTGTTCTACATGAACGTGATACAGCATCCGGACTGTGTCCTCCTGAATCGCGTTTGTCATCTCATTAAACATATCGTACGCACTCATCTTGTATTCCACAACCGGATCTCTCTGGCCGTAGCCTACAAGACCAATACCCTGGCGGAGGATTTCCATATCGTCAATATGATCCATCCACTTACTGTCAATACATTTCAAAAGAACTACGCGCTCCAGCTCCCGAAGCTGCTCCGGCTCCGGAAACTCTGCTTCCTTAGCCTCGTAAAGCTTCACAGCCTCCTCCTTAAGGATGTGCTTCATCTCGTTCTTCTTTTTCTTCTGTACCTTCTCAGGAGTCAGCGGCTCCAGAGGGATAATGGGCAGAAGGACGGAATTAAATTCCTCCAGATTCCACTCAGAGGAATCCACATCGTCGGAAAGGCATCTGTCTACCGCATTGTCTACAATATCCGTGATCATCTTATAAATAGAGTCGCGCATGTTCTCTCCGTCGAGTACCTGGCGGCGTTCTTTATAAATGATCTCGCGCTGTTCGTTGTTTACCTGGTCATAGTCAAGAAGATTTTTACGGATACCGAAGTTATTAAACTCAATCTTCTCCTGCGCCTTCTGGATCGCGTTGGAAAGCATCTTATGCTCAATCTGCTCATTTTCAGCCACACCAAGAGAAGTAAAGATCTTCATCAGACGTTCGGAACCGAAAAGACGCATCAGATCGTCCTCAAGGGAAATATAGAAACGGGATTCACCCGGATCTCCCTGACGTCCGGAACGTCCGCGGAGCTGATTGTCGATACGTCTTGATTCATGACGTTCTGTACCGATGATTTTCAGACCTCCGGCAGCTCTGGCCACATCGTCCAGCTTGATATCTGTACCACGGCCCGCCATGTTAGTAGCAATTGTAACCGCTCCTGCCTGTCCTGCCTGAGCGACAATCTCTGCCTCAAGCTCATGGAACTTGGCGTTCAGTACATTGTGAGGGATTCCTTCCCTGCGCAGCATCTTGCTGAGCAGCTCGGACGTCTCAATGGTAATGGTACCTACCAGAACAGGCTGCTGCTTTTCATGGGCTTCTTTGACCGCCTGGACTACCGCATTGAATTTTTCTTTCTTTGTCATGTAAACAGCATCTTCCAGGTCCACACGCTGTACCGGCTTATTCGTGGGAATTTCCACAACGTCCATTCCATAAATATCGCGGAATTCTTTTTCCTCAGTCAGCGCGGTACCTGTCATGCCGCCCTTTTTGTCGTATTTGTTAAAGAAGTTCTGGAAAGTGATCGTCGCAAGCGTCTTGCTCTCTCTTTTTACCTTCACATGCTCCTTCGCTTCAATTGCCTGATGAAGTCCGTCAGAATAACGGCGTCCCGGCATGATACGTCCGGTAAATTCATCAACGATCAGGATTTCATCGTCTTTCACCACATAGTCCTGATCTTTGTGCATCAGATTATGCGCGCGGAGAGCAAGGATAATATTATGCTGGATCTCCAGGTTCTCCGGATCCGCAAGGTTTTCAATGTGGAAGAAATTTTCCACTTTCTTGACGCCCTGCTCGGTCAGGTTGACGATCTTGTCCTTTTCATTGACAACGAAATCTCCCGTCTCCACAACCTCTTCGCCCATGATGGCGGCCATCTTTGTCATTTCATGGCTGGCTTCGCCCCGTTCAAGCTGCTGCGCAAGAATATCACAGACTTCATAGAGTTTTGTAGATTTACCGCTCTGGCCGGAAATGATCAGAGGGGTACGGGCCTCGTCGATGAGAACGGAGTCCACCTCATCGATGATACAGTAATGAAGTTCTCTCTGCACAAGCTGTTCTTTGTAGATGACCATATTGTCACGAAGGTAATCAAATCCCAGCTCATTATTCGTCACATAAGTAATGTCACAGCCATATGCCGCGCGGCGCTCCTCCGGCTTCATTTCATTAAGGACTACGCCTACCGTCAGGCCAAGGAATTCATGAACCTTTCCCATCCACTCCGCGTCACGCTTTGCCAGATAATCATTGACTGTTACGATATGGACACCGCGGCCCTCCAGAGCGTTCAGATAAGCCGGAAGGGTGGACACCAGGGTCTTGCCTTCACCTGTCTTCATCTCTGCGATACGGCCCTGATGAAGAATAATACCGCCGATGATCTGCACACGGTAATGCTCCATGCCAAGGACACGTCTTGCCGCCTCACGTACTGTTGCAAACGCCTCAGGCAGAAGATCATCCAGGGTTTCTCCCTCTGCCAGACGCTTCTTATATTCTCTTGTTTTTTCTCTCAGTTCTTCATCCGTTAATTTCTGCATCTCCGGGCGCAAAGATTCTGTTTTTTCCACCAGCGGCATGATACGTTTTACTTCACGCTGGCTGTGCGTCCCGAATACTTTTGAAAACACGTTCATAATTTACTCCTGTTTATCTTTATTTCTACATAAATTTACGCTACGGAATCTTCCGTATTTTAGTTCATTTACGAAATCTCTTCTATTCTATCACTTTCTTATACGGAAAACAATGAATTTTTCTTGAATAAAGTATGTCGGCGCGGCAGTTCCGCCGAAGAGCGAACCCTCCGCTTGCCGCCGGTTATATTCTGTGATATGATGATTTCCACAAAACATGCAAAACCCTCATACATCATTTACAGAACAGGAGTTTATTTTGAAGAAAAAGGAAGTTTTATTTATTGCCGGAATACTTGTCTTTGCCCTTGCCCTTTGGGGATTTCTGACAGTGCTGCGCCGAGGAGATTACGGCTCTGTCCGCATCACTGTAAACGGCGAAGAGTACGGAACCTACTCTCTGGCGGAGAACCAGAAGATTTCCATAAACGATACAAATGTATGTGAGATCAAAGATGGAAAAGTCAAAATGATCGAGGCGGACTGTCCGGATCACCTCTGCATGAAACAGCCGGCTGTGGGCAGTTCCGGAGGCACGATCGTCTGTCTGCCGAACAAAGTTGTGATAGAAGGAGAAAAAACCGCTGATTCAGAAACAGATTCCTCTGCTTTTGACACGGTCGTATAAGATATGTATCAGAAAAAAACAGCATATCTGGGAGTTTTCGCAGCCGTTGCCATTATTTTCGGCTATGTGGAATCCCTGTTCCCTTTTTTTGCGGGAATTCCCGGAATCAAGCTTGGCCTTGCAAATCTGGCCGTTCTCTTTATCCTTGAAAAATATACCTGGAAGGAAGCCGCTCTTGTTTCCGCAGTCCGGATTCTTGTCATCGGTTTTCTGTTCGGAAACATGTTCAGCATACTCTACAGTCTCGCCGGCGCGGCTCTCAGTCTTGCGGTTATGACGCTGATGAAAAAAAGAGCCGGATTCAGCATTCTCGGCGTCAGCGTTTCCGGCGGAGTTTCCCACAATATCGGCCAGCTCATCATAGCAGCTCTGATCGTGGAAAACACCGCATTTTTATACTATGCCCCTGTTCTCATTATTTCAGGCGTGATCACCGGGCTTTTGATCGGTCTTCTGACCCGGGAGGTCTTGAAAAGGATCCCGGATTCATAAAAAACCGCGGTCAATCAAAGCTGTCCCGGATCGTATAAGTATTTTTCATCAGTTCAAACCTGGATTTCATTCCATCCGTCAGATAGATATTATGTTCTTCGTCTACAAAAGCCGCTTCTGCATTATATTTTTCCAGCAGAGGAAGCGCGTCCTCCGCCCCAAGGACAAAACATGCTGTGGACAGACCGTCTGCAAGCAGACCGTTTTCGCAGATTACTGTGACAGAAGTCAGCCCGTTCCATACGGGATAACCTGTCTCAGGATCCAGGATGTGATGATATCTTTTCCCGTCCTCCATGAAATATTTTTCATAGTCGCCGGAGGTGGAAAGAAATTCTCCTCCTTTTAACGTGATCACCCCAAGATATCCGCTTTCCTCCTCCCGGGGATCTCTAAGGGCCACTCTCCACGGAGTCTGATCCGGTTTTTCGCCATAGGCCATCACACTGCTGCCGCCCAGATTCAGGATCATTCCGCAGACTTCTTTCTGGTCCTTCAGGAAATCCATCACAATATCACAGCCGATTCCTTTTCCAGCCGCCCCCAGATCAAGGGCCGCGCCGCCTTTCAGCGTTACTTCATTTCCCTCCAGGATCAGATTTTCGTATCCTGTTTCTTCCAGAAGACTGTCAAGTTCCTTCTGGTCAGGAACATGAGGATTTTCGCCTCCGATATCCCACAGCCGTATCACCTTTCCCATAGTGGGATCAAAAGCTCCTCCGGAGTCTTCCGCCAGTTTCAGCGCTTTCTCCAGATATCCTGCAAGAGTGTCCGAAACCTGCACTGTCTTTCCCTTTGCCTGGTTTATTTTATACGTTTCGGATCCTTTTTCTGTCCATGACAGGTATTTTTCTTCTGTTTCTCTCAGCATATCTCCGATCTCCGGATTCAGATCCTTACCGGAAGTATACAAAGTTTCCGACACTACCGTATCCATGGCAAAGTCCGTACCGGTGTACTGCTCTGTTTCCGCCCCCAAAACGGCGGCCGCCAGAATAAAAGACGCGCCTGCAACAGCAGCCGCTGCCATGACCTTTTTATGTATATTTCTTTTCTTTTTTCTTTCTTTATTGTTCAAATCTGAATTTCTGTTCATTCTTCCGTCCTGTATCATTATCGTTCTATGAAGGAGATCAGCTTCCTGGTTTCATCGCAGCCCCGCCTGGTTCCCGCCAGAATAGAGCAGGGTTTATGCAAGGTGATGGGGCTGGCGTCTATCTGAGCGATCACGCCTCCGGCTTCCTCCACAATTACGGACGCGGCCGCATAATCATATGGCTGGAGTTTCATTTCCAGATAGATCACATTACTGCCTGAAGCAATCCTGCAAAGATCCAGAGCGGCAGAACCGCCGCTTCTGATCGAAAGGCTTCTGCGGAAAAGCTCTTTTACCGTGTCAAACAGAACTTCAACATTTTCATCATTGTACCGGGCGCAGCCAAAGGCCGCAATTCCCTCGTCAATGGACTTGTCCTGTATTTTAAGCCTCTTACCGTTCAAAAAGCTTCCCTTTCCCCGCACTGCGCTATACATTTCATCCACATAGGGATTATAGACGAATCCCGCGGCTATTTTTCCCTGGTAGGCCAATCCCACAGAAACACAGCTATGGTTGTAACGGAACATAAAATTGGTAGTCCCGTCTATAGGATCAATATAAAAGGTATACTCCCCGGACGCCTTGGATCCTGCGTTTCCCTCGGTCTCTTCTTCACCGAAAAACTCCGCTCCCGGAAGGATCCTTCCCAGTCCCTGTATCAGAAATTTCTGAATTTCCATGTCAAAATCTGTACAGAAATTAGCCGGTCCGTCTTTCTCATGGACCGCATCATCTGACAGCTTCGCATGGAGCATCTTTTGTCCTGCTTCCCGGATCAAGGTACAGATCTCCTCTTCCTGTTCCGGCGTGAGCGGAATCCCGGACGCATCTGTTTCCGTTGAATGATCCTGCTGTCCCTCCGTCTTTTCCTGAACCGGAACAAAAGTTTTTTCCTTCTCTGTATCTGCAGTTTCCGCTTTTATGATCGGCAGCCTGCTGCTGTCCTCAGCAGGCGGATTCCATTCTTCCGTATCCCAGCCTCCCAGTTTTCGGATATATGCAGCCGCGCGCTTTCTGCTCCGGTCAAAGCCCCAATATAACAGTCCTCCCAGCGCGCCGCCCAAAGTATTGAAAAACAGATCTGTAAGCTGAAAAGTTCCGATTTTCAGGAAAAGCTGGCAAAGTTCTATCAGCAGAGAAAATCCAAAACTGACATATACGCTCCTGGCTAGTACTGTCTGCAGCGGCCGTTTTTTGTTATGTTCCTTTTCTTCCAGCATCCAGAACAACAGCGGGATCATGGGAAGAAAAAGGATCAGATTTTCTATATTTTCCGTATAAATGCTTCCGTCCTCTTTATGGAAGCCCCAGACTCCCAGAACATTATCCAGAGGGTTTCCCCAGATAGATCTGCAGAACAGAGTTCGGAACAGCATCATACATATATAGAATACAAGAAAAAACTGTCTGCGGAACAGAGTGTTTGTCCTGAACTCCTGTATCCACCCCTGCACCACCGGGCCCACCCCTGTCTTCCGCGCACGCATATAAGCGGACATAAACAACACGGCGATCACAAGGGACGCACCGCCGGCCTGATAAAGGGCAGCCAGAACATTCCCGATAATTTGAATAATGTATTCCATGATTTATCACCTCGTTTTTCAGCGTTGATAGCGTTAATGTACAAGGGACAACACATCCCCTGTTTTCTTACGAGCCTATTATAATGGAACAGGAGATAAAATTCAATTCCGGGAGACAGAAATGCTTCCTATTAAGTCCATTTCGCTCTAAATCATCATAGTCCATTTTGTTCAGGTCTATACTCTCAAAAAAGGAGGGGATCTGATGAAATTCCAAAGGCTGCATGATTTAAGAGAGGATTCTGATCTATCCCAGAAACAGATTGGCGAAATCATCCATGTCAGCCAGCGTACTTACTCTCATTACGAAACAGGAAGCCGCTGTATTCCCATAGAAACCTTGATCCGTCTGGCGGATTATTATAATACCAGTATCGATTTCCTGGTGGGAAGGACCGACAAAAAAGAACGGTTTTAAAAAAGCCCGGATGCCTGCGCCGCATCCGGACTTTTTCTCATTCTTTATCTTTCGTCAGCTCATAGTAGAATATGTACTGCTGCATGATTCCTCTCATGCCGCGGTATCTTCTGTTAGGAAACCCTCTTTTATAATGTTTCTCCAGCACCTGGTGAATATGCGTATCAATAGGAAAAGCGTCCATGTGATGAAGCGCAAAAAGGCAGATGCAGTCCGCTACTTTTTCACCTACACCGCAGAGCTTCATCAGCTCCTGCCTGGCCCGGCGGCAGGAACGCATACCTGCAATCTTCTCCAATGAGATTTCTCCCATATCAATACTCTTTGCAGTTGAAACAATATAACGGGCCCGGTATCCCAGTCCCAGACTCCGCAGCTCTTCCTCCGTGGCTGCCGCCAAAGCGGATACTGTGGGAAATGCATAATATTCCGTACCGTCCGGCGCTTCTTTCTTTTCTCCGTAATGAGTGCAGAGAGCCTCAATACACTTCCGTATCCTGCTTATATTGTTCTGCTGGGAGATCAAAAATGTAACGATCATCTCCCACAGATCCTGCCTGAGAATACGGATGCCTTCCCCTTTCGCGGCCGCTGTGCACAGATATCTGTCCCGGGGATTTACAGCGTCTATATATCGGCTGTAATCATTATCCAGGTCAAAATAATTGATCCAGATTCCCAGAAATTCCGTATCGCTGCAATGAAAATCCACTACAGCACCTTTCTGTTCCATCTTCAGATAACGGTCTCCTGCGATCAGCACATATGTATTCTTTCCTGTTTCCTTCATCCGGAAACACTGTCCGGACCGGCAGATCTGTTCCAGGCTGAAATGATCCAGTTCTACAGTAATCATCTGCTTTTCTCCTTTTGTCCTACATCTGGTGCCGCACAATCTTATACTCGTCTCCGGACTGATAATATGGGCATTCTCTGAAACCGCTGCTGACAAATCTGTAATACTCGTCTTCATCCAGACTTACATCGCAGTAATAGCCTTCACTGTCCTCATCGTAAACATAATTGGCACAATACTCACAGCTTGTACTCCGCTTCATATTCTGTATCTTTTCCTCCTTGTCATGCTTTTCCCGTTTTGCCGTCCTGCGAATACTTTTTTCCGGAATATCCGCAGCCGTTCTTACAAAATATTCTCCTTCTTCGCGATTTTCACAAGCCGGCTGGTTCCCAGTCTTGACGCGCCCAGCTCAATAAATCTCTCCGCATCCGCGAAGGACTGGATCCCGCCTGCCGCCTTGATCCGCACGCCTTTTCCTACATGCCGGCGGAAAAGTTCCACATCCTCAAAGGTCGCTCCGCCTGCCGCGAATCCTGTGGAGGTTTTAATATAGTCTGCCCCTGCATTCGTAACAATCTCGCACATCCGTATCTTTTCTTCTTTGTCCAGAAGACAGGTTTCGATAATAACCTTCAGCACATGGCTCTCCGCAGTTTCCTTTATCGCCCGGATTTCCCTTTCCACATAATCGTATTTTTTCTCTTTCAGAGCCCCGATATTGATTACCATATCCAGTTCGTCCGCGCCGTTATTTAAGGCGTCCTCTGCTTCAAATACTTTGGCGCGGGTGGTGTGGTTTCCATTTGGAAAGCCGATCACTGTGCATACGTTCAGCCGGTTTCCCAGATAATCTCTGGCTTTTTTTACAAAACAGGGCGGAATACATACAGACGCTGTATGATAAAAAACAGCATCGTCGCAGAGTCTGCGTATTTCCTCCCAAGTAGCTGTCTGAGCCAGAAGTGTGTGATCTACCCTTGCCAGAATTTCCTGATATATCATATGCATCCTCCTTATCTATTCTGTTCGGTCTTTTTAAGGCAGCCGATTACCGTAGTTTTATTTCCTATGTCAGCACGGTATATACTTTTTCATATAACGACGTAATCCTTCGTCACAGACATAGACATATGTTCCCTCGATTCCACGTGCCATCAGAACTGTATAAATATTCTGCAAAAGTTCAAGCTGTTCTTCTTCCGAGGTTCCTCTTTTCATCATTTTATCAAAAAATTTTGTTTCATTGATTCTGATTTTGCCAAGCTCCTCATCAAAATACAACTCAGGACCGATCACCACACCCGCGTAGTTCAGATCCAGACCATGAAGAGCATAGACACTCCCCATTTCATACTTTAGATTTTCGTTGTAAAGCCATCCTGTTGTACGGCTGTTCCATTTCACCGAAACACCTTCCAGCATAATGTCAGAAATATACGCCTTCTTTTCTTTAGACCATTCCCAGCCATAACCCGTACATATCCGGCAAAGTCCATACTGTTCTTCCTTCTCAAAAATCTTTTCCTGCATTTCTTTGAAGGAGTCAAATAACTTCAGATCATAATTTTCAAAATACTTTGGAGAAGAGCTTTTCCGTTTTCCAAAAGATAAACCCTATGTCCCGGATGATCCAGATAACGTTTCAGGGCTTCTTCTTTGGTCATTTTATTTTCAAAAACAAAAGTTTTTATTTTCAGCATGGTATCCTTTACCCACTCCAAATGTCGTCTTAAGGTTCCTTATTTCTTTGCTTTCACAGCAGCGTAAACCGGTTTCTCTGAAAGGTCAGGATTCCCTCGTCTCTCATTTTTCCCAGTTCGCTGGACATGGCGCTTCGATCCACCGAAAGATAGTCCGCCAACTGCTGTCGATTAAAAGGAATTTCAAAAGTTCCTCTGTTCTGCTTTCTTGCCTCGTCCGACAGATAGGAAATCAGCTTTTCCCTGGTAGACCGCTTTGACATATGTCCAAGTTTCTGCATTAGCATCCTGTTCTTCTCCGAGATAGCAGAAAACAGGTTCTGTACTACCAGAGAATGAAATCTGCACGCGGAGGAACAGACAGTAAGGATCTTTTTCACACTAAAAAAAATAACAGTACTGTCTTCCACCGCAACCACATCATTCAAAATGGCGCTGCTGCCGGGAGCCGCGTAAGCTTCTCCGAACATCTCACCTGCGTTCAGCACATTAATGATACTTCGGTTTCCCCAGTAATCATCCTTCTGAATATGGATCCGTCCTTCCGCCAGCACAAAAATATCCCGGACGCTCTCCCCCTGACAGAAAATATAACTGCCTTTTTCATATCTGCCTTCCGCTGCCTGCAGACAGTCCAGCATCGCCAGAATCTCTTCCTCACCTACACCCGCAAATAATCGTGTTCTTTTTAAAACCGGAATATATTTTTTCATAAAAATCATCTTTCTGTTGTAAATACAACCGTTTTGTTTTAAATATCATATTATAATCTCCCTGTAAAGTCAATGTCTGATACCTGATGAAGTAAACGAATTGTCAGTT
>DWVA01000102.1 GCA_019120475.1 Candidatus Blautia intestinipullorum
CATAATCCTGCATAAAATGCAGATTATCTATCATCTTTTCGCGGTCGATGATGAGCGCCGGCGTATCAAGCTCTTTATAATTCATCCCTGAAGCCTCCTGATATAAAAGTTCGGACAGTACGTTTTTGGATGATTTAGGGTCTTAACTGTTCATGTTTACTTTACATTCCCGCTTCAGTTGAACGACTGCTTCCACTTCCACCAGGCAGCCTCCATACAGGTTATTTGTGGGAACCACCACTCTGGCGGGTTTGTGATCGCCGAAGAAGCAGGCATATTCTTCGTTCAAGTCGGGCCAATAAGCCACATCCGGCAGGTAGACCCGACACATGACAACATCGCTTCGTTCTGCTCCCGCAGCGGATAAAACTGTATCCAGATTTCGCAAAGCCTGGGCGGCTTGAGCGTGGAAACCCTCCGGCACTTTTCCGGTTTCCGGGTCGATGGAAAGCTGTCCGGAAACATATAAAGTCCCATTGCAAATCATGCCGGGGCTGTAATGGCCTCCATCCCGTACAGAATACTGGGTTTCGATCTTCTTCATACCAGGCAACAACTCCTTTTAGTGGGATTTTATCCTTCTTTGCAGTGTCCGGCAGAGCGTCGGACTGAAGAATTACCCTCATGATATATAAAAAAATATATAAAGTCAATACTTTTTTCTATAATCATATAATTTTATCTATATAAACAGAAAAACACAAGCTTATTTGTACTGATTTATCAAAAAAAAAATTAAAATTAAATTAATTTTATTGATTTAGGATGATGCAACAGCAATTTTGAGGGGTAAAAAATTATACAATATCGTATGGCTTCCATAAATCAAAGGGCAGATTTATGGCAACAGAGGAGTGTTGCTGTCCGGTAATATCGTGGCCTTTTTGAAAGTAATGGCGTAAAAAAATGGCCTGCGGCATTTCAAATGCCGATATCTGTGAGATACCGGGCCTGAAAAGCTGCAAGACCATTTATTTAGAATATAAGCCAATGGCTTTAACTGTCCCAAAAGGAACGACTACGAATATTTGTACACATCTTTCCGTGCAGAAAGCAGACTGCTGCTGAGAAAATACTGAAATTTTAACGATCAGGCAGCATGGGTTTTCTTGAAGACAGCACCAGCCAGCAGGCCGACCACAATGGTGGTGATAATCATTTCCGGAACCATATAAGAACCATTGTACAGCAAGGAATAGAGCCAAACAGGGGTGCCTTCGGGAGCATAAACGCCCCAAATCAGAATGCCGCTTGCAATATGACAGAGATAACGTACCGCTGTAACAGCCAGAGTACCGACGACAGCGCCTTTGACCGGCTTTAAAAAGGGTTTGGCAATGATGCCTGCAAGCCCCAGCACAGTATACGCGATTACATAATCAAGCAGTATCACCAAAATGTACCAGAGGACAGTCTCCACAGGAGGCGCGCTGATACCATCCAAGAGCATCTGAAGCAGGCTGAAAGTAAACCCGGTCAAAGCGCCCCATCCGGGTCCGAACATCAGTCCGGCCAGGACAATAGGCGCCATTGCGGCGGCGGTGATGGAACCTCCATTGGGCCAGGGAGCAAACTTGACAAAATTCAGCGCCACTGCTAGTGCGGCCAATAAAGCGCACTTGACCAGGACAAAAGTTTTTCCGTTGTTGTGATTCATTTCAAATTCTTCCTTTCTTCTTTTCCTGTTATGGATGCCATGAAAAAAAGGACGTTGGCAATGCGCCAAACGTCCCTGGAAGATCACAATAATGTCACTCCCTACGCTGGCATAATCCAGATCAGGTCGGAGGGTCATGAGGTGAAGCCTCAAATCTCAGCCCGCAATACGGGCCCCCCTGTTGATTGTTACATCAGTATAATCGCATTTTTATAAAATGTCAACAAAAAACGGCTTAAAGTTCCAGATAGATACAAAATCGATTGAAATCTCCAAGGAGACATAAATCTGAATAAAAAACAAAGTACCGCCCGAATTACGGACAGTACTTTGCGCGATCAAGAACGGTCGGCAGCAACACGTTGAATATAGGGCTTACTTGTTTTTGCGGCCATAACCGGTCACAATAGCGATGACAAGGATGACCAGCATGGCAATGGAGTAGTAGTTTACAAATGGAATTGAAGCGGGCGCCACAGCAAATGCTTCGCCGAATTCAGCGGCCTTCATGGCGGGAATGACGCAGTGAACCGTCCAGGGCGCCAGGAAACAGAACACGCAGCCTGCACAGTCCATCAGATTGGCTCTGCGGTATGGATCCACGCCGTTCTTTTCGCCCATCTCCTTTACCAGATTGCCCATAGCGACAATGGCAACTGAGATAACACCGGTGATCATGCTCAAAATGCCTACGCAGCCGACAATAGTAGCTTCCGTGCTTGCAGGGCCTTTTGCCAGTTTGGAGAGCCCACGTCCCACATCCTGAAACAGGCCGCTGGATTCCATAACGCCCAGCATAGCAAAGACACCGATGAGCATGGCCACGGTGCCCATACAGCCGATGATAGCGTCAGAAAGGATACCGGTTACACTGAACCCACCGGGAAAAGACAACAGGTCGCTAATAAAATAGATGCCGCTCACCAGGCCGGCAGCGATACCGGCGATGACACCCCAGGCCAAGGCTGTGATGAGATGTTTTTTCATCAGACAAAGAGCGATGATGACCACGGGGACCACCAGCATGATCAGGGAGAGCGGCTTAGGCTCAACCTGGGCGGCTTCCAGAACAATCGAACTGGTTTCAGTCTTGGTAAAGATCAGGAAGCATACCAGTGC
>DWVA01000103.1 GCA_019120475.1 Candidatus Blautia intestinipullorum
GTTTCTGAAAATATAATCATCAACTCAAAAGACAGGAGGCGGTCTGAGAGCAGGCTGCTTCCTTTTTTGTACCCTAAAAGAGAAAAATTATTAAGTATTTTTTTGAAAAAAAGAGGAATTTGCTACTTTGTGTAGAATATAATTTATAAGAGGTATTTTTTCAGTCGGTGGAGGAGTTGCCTATGAATATAAGAGAAAACATGGAACAGAGAGAGCTTGAGCTTCTGAGTCCCTATGCTTCCCACAGCCTCCATTCCAGAGGCAGGGAGCGGCCGGAAGAGGAATGCGACGTCCGGACCGTATATCAGCGGGACAGGGACAGGATCCTGCACTGCAAGGCGTTTCGCCGTTTGAAGGACAAAACCCAGGTGTTCCTGGCGCCTCAGGGGGATCATTACCGGAACCGGCTGACACATACACTGGAAGTTTCTCAGATCGCCCGGACTATCGCCAAGGCGCTCCGTCTGAACGAGGATCTGGTGGAAGCCATTGCTCTGGGACACGATCTGGGACATACGCCCTTTGGACATGCAGGAGAACATGCCCTGAACCAGATCCATCCGGGAGGCTTTGCTCATTACCGGCAGAGCATCCGGGTGGTTCAGGTACTGGAAAAGGACGGAGAGGGGCTGAATCTGACCTGGGAGGTCAGGGACGGGATACTGAACCATCGGACAAGCGGAAATCCCGCTACCCTGGAAGGACAGGTGGTTCGTTTTTCCGACAAGATCGCCTACCTTCATCATGACATGGACGACGCCCAGAGAGCAGGCATCATTACAGAAGACAACATTCCTGTCACGCTGCGGATGCTTCTGGGCTATACCACAAGAGAGAGACTGAATACCTTTGTCCATGATATTATTGAGAACAGTCTGGGAAGGGACAGTATACAGATGTCTCCTGAGATCCAGGAGGGCCTTACGGAGCTCCGGGCTTTGATGTTCCAGAACGTATATACCAATTACGAGGCAAAACGGGAGGAAACCAAGGCCATCAACATGCTGAAGCAGCTTTATCGGTACTATACGGAGCATCCGGAGGCTATGTCCAGAGAGTACAGGGACCTTCTGCAGAGAGGAGAGTCCAGGGAGCAGACGGTCTGCGACTATATTTCCGGTATGACAGATCAGTACTCCATGGCGAAATTCAGGGAATTATATATACCCCAGTCATGGGAGGTATATTGAAAGAAAGAGGAGGAAGGATAATGCGGTATTCGGACGATATCATTGAAGAAGTAAGAAGCAAAAATGATATTGTAGACGTAGTATCCCAATATGTAAAGCTGACAAGGAGGGGAAGTTCCTATTTCGGGCTCTGCCCCTTTCACAATGAGAAAACGCCGTCTTTTTCTGTGACGCCCGGAAAGCAGATGTATTACTGCTTCGGCTGCGGAGCAGGAGGAAACGTCTTTAATTTTATTATGGAATATGAGAACTTCACTTTTGGAGAAGCTCTGAAATATCTTGCGGACAGAGCGGGGGTAGAGCTTCCGAAGATCGAATATTCCAAAGAAGTAAGAGAAAAAGCAAAAGAAAAGTCCGAGCTTCTTGAGATCAATAAGCAGGCGGCGCAGTATTACTATTACCAGCTCAGAACAGAAAAGGGGGCAGCGGGATATCAGTATCTTTCCGGCAGAGGACTGACGGAGGAGACTATGCGCAGCTTCGGACTTGGATATTCGGATAAATTCAGCGACGGTCTGTACCGGTATCTGAAATCAAAAGGGTATAAAGACGACAGGCTGAGGGAATCCGGCCTTTTCAATGTGGACGAGCGCCATGGCATGTACGATAAATTCTGGAACCGGGTGATTTTTCCTATTATGGATGTGAACAACCGGGTGATCGGTTTCGGGGGAAGAGTGATGGGAGACGGAAAGCCCAAGTATCTGAACTCTCCGGAAACAAAGATCTTTGACAAAAGCAGGAACCTCTACGGGCTGAATGTGGCGAGGAAAACAAGAAAAAATTATATCATCCTCTGCGAGGGATATATGGATGTGATTTCCATGCACCAGGCAGGCTTTACCAACGCGGTGGCTTCCCTGGGAACAGCGCTTACTTCCGGCCACGCCAGTCTTTTGAAGCGTTATACCCAGGAAGTGCTTCTTCTTTATGACAGCGATGAGGCGGGAGTGAGAGCGGCCTTAAGAGGCATTCCCATACTGAGGGAGGCGGGAGTCAATTCCCGGGTAGTGGATCTGAAACCTTATAAGGATCCGGACGAGTTCATTAAAAATATGGGGGCGGAAGCTTTTGAAGACCGCCTGAACCGGGCTTCGGACAGTTTTATGTTCCGGGTCCGCGTGGCGGAAGGAGAATTTCCCATGGAGGAGCCTCAGGGACAGAACCGGTTTTTTGAGCGGTGCGCGGAAATGCTTCTGGAGCTGAAGGACGAGCTGGAGAGGAATCTGTATATTGACGCTATCGTAAAAAATTATGGAGGACGATACGGCGTCAGCACTGAGGATCTCAGAAAGCGAGTGAATACGCTGGCTCTGAAGGGAACTCCGGCGGAACACAGGATTCAGCCGAAAACAGGTTCCCAGGAAAAGAAAAAGAAAGACACAGCCTCCGCCCAGGCCCAGAAGCTGATGCTGACCTGGCTGGTAAGCTATCCGAAGGTTTTTGACAAGGCCGCGCAGTATCTTTCTCCGGAGGACTTTACGGTGCCTTTGTACCGGGAAGTGGCGGAGATGCTTTTTGAGCAGAAAAAAGAGGAAAATGTAAATCCGGCCCGTCTTCTGAACAGCTTTCCGGACAGTGAGGAACAGAGAGAAGTGGCGTCTTTGTTTAACGCCACGATCCATCTGGAAACGCCCAGGGAGCAGGAACAGGCATTTGCAGATACTCTTCTGAGGATAAAAAAGGAAAGCCTGGTGGAAAAAAACAGGCATTGGGATCCCGCGGATCTTCAGGGTCTTCAGGATCTTGTAAAAGCGAAAAAAGAATTGGAGGAACTTGGCCGGAAGCGCCGGGAACTGCATATTTCTTTTGAATAAGGATAAAATATAAACACTATATGGAGGGACTAAGCACCTATGGAAATGAATATGGGTAAATTCAGTGAAAAACTGGTAGAGCTTCTGGAGCTGGCCAAAAAGAAAAAGAATGTGCTGGAATACCAGGAGATTAACGACTTTTTTAAGGATCAGCCGCTGGAAGTGGACCAGATGGAGAAGGTGTTTGACTTTCTGGAGGCCAGCGGAGTAGATGTTCTGCGCATCACAGGCAACGATGAGGAAATGATGCTGGACGATGATCTGGATATGGACAAGCTGGATGATGAAGAAGATGTGGAGCTGGACAAGATCGATCTTTCCGTTCCAGAGGGGGTCAGTATTGAAGACCCTGTCCGTATGTATCTGAAAGAAATCGGAAAGGTCAGCCTTCTGACCGCCGATGAGGAAATCGAGCTTGCGAAGAGGATGGAACAGGGCGATGAGGCGGCAAAGAAGCGTCTTGCGGAAGCAAATCTCCGTCTTGTAGTCAGCATTGCGAAACGTTATGTGGGCCGTGGAATGCTGTTCCTGGACCTGATCCAGGAGGGAAATCTGGGGCTTATCAAGGCAGTGGAAAAATTTGATTACCGCAAGGGATATAAATTCAGCACCTATGCTACCTGGTGGATCCGTCAGGCGATCACCAGAGCTATTGCGGATCAGGCCAGAACCATCCGTATTCCGGTGCATATGGTGGAAACCATCAACAAACTGATCCGTGTATCACGTCAGCTCCTTCAGGAACTCGGACGGGAACCTACCCCGGAGGAGATTGCGGAGGAAATGGATATGTCGGTGGACCGTGTCCGTGAGATCCTTAAGATTTCCCAGGAACCGGTTTCTCTGGAAACTCCTATCGGTGAAGAGGAGGACAGCCATCTGGGAGATTTTATTCAGGACGACAATGTTCCGGTGCCTGCCGACGCGGCTGCCTTTACTCTTCTGAAGGAACAGCTTATAGAGGTGCTGGGAACTCTTACAGAGAGAGAGCAGAAGGTGCTGCGGCTCCGTTTCGGCCTTGACGACGGACGCGCCCGTACACTGGAAGAAGTAGGAAAAGAATTTAATGTCACCAGAGAGAGGATCCGCCAGATAGAAGCCAAGGCTCTCCGCAAGCTGCGTCATCCCAGCAGGAGCCGCAAGCTGAAGGATTATCTTGATTAAGGAGCGGCAGGATGCAGTTATCTTTAAGACTGTCCGCCATTGCGGATATGGTGACGGAAGGAAACCGGCTGGTAGATGTGGGCTGTGATCATGGATATCTGCCGGTGTACCTGGTACTGAATAAAAAAATACCAAAAGCCATAGCTGCAGATATCGGGGAGGGACCGTTATCCAGAGCAAGAGAACATATCTGCCGGTATGGGCTTGAAGCGTACATAGAAACAAGGCTCTGCGACGGCCTGAAAGGAATCGGGCCGGAGGAAGGAGACACGCTTGTCCTTGCAGGCATGGGCGGTCCTTTGATGGAGCGTATCCTAAGCGAGGGCAGAAACGCGCTGGAAGGTTTTAAGGAGCTGATATTGGAACCGCAGTCGGATGTGCCCCATCTGCGGCAGTTCCTTTTTGAAAACGGTTTTGTCATTGTCCAGGAGGATTTTATAAAAGAGGATGGAAAATTTTATCCGGTTATGAAGGCGGTTCCGGCCTCCGGACAGGATGACGGGAAGAAGGCTCCCTGGACCCTGGAGGAGCTTCTTTTTGGAAAATATCTGCTGGGGGACCGCCATCCCGTTCTGAAAGAATATCTTGCCCGGGAGCTCAGGATCCGGGAAACGATTCTGGCCCGTCTTGCGCGAGAGGAGAATTTAAGCGGGGAGGCCATAAGGCGCAAAAAAGAAGTAGAGGAGGAAAAACGGCAGATTCTTGCCGCGCTGGAACAATATGAAAGTAAATGAACTGACTGGCTGGCTTGACGGAAAGTATCCCTGCCGGATGGCAGAGGATTGGGACAATGTAGGTCTTCTTGTGGGAGACGATGAGGCGGAAGTGAAACATGTGTTTCTTGCTCTCGATCTTACGGAACAGACGTTGAAGGAAGCCGCAGAAGCGGGAGCGGATATGATAGTGACTCATCATCCCATGATCTTTCATGGAATGAAAAGGATCAATAACCATGATTTTACAGGACGGAAAATCTTGTCTCTGATCCGGCTCGGAATCCAGTATTATGCCATGCACACCAATTACGATATCCTGGGCATGGCGGAACTCAGCGCAGATTACCTGAAACTGAGAGAACGGCAGGTGCTTACGGTGACAGAGGAAACGGAGCATGGAGCAGAAGGACTGGGAAGGATAGGGCTCCTTCCGCGCAGAATGACGCTTCGGGAGTGCGGAGAATTTGTAAAGGAAGCTTTTTCCCTTCCAGACGTAAGGGTTTACGGTGATCCGGAGCTGATCGTAGAGAAAGCTGCCGTCTGTACCGGCAGCGGCAAGAGCCTGATTTCCGACGTCCTGGAGAAGAAGGCCCAGGTCTATATCACCGGAGACATCGACTACCATACAGGGATCGATGCAGTGGCTCAGGGACTGGCAGTGATCGACGCGGGTCATTACGGAACGGAATATATTTTTATGGACGCCATGAAAAAAACTCTGGAGAAGCAGTTCCCGGACCTGAAGATATCATGCGCCCGGGTGAAGGCTCCATATACTGTATTGTGCTGAGAACAGGAACAGGAGGTTTCAGAGGAGTATGGAGCAGGAAACGGCAAAAGTAACGATAGACGGGGTGACGGAAGAATATCCTGTAGGAACCAGCTACGCGGACATTGTGAAAAAATACCAGACGGACGGGAAGGCGCCTGTCATCCTTGTGACAGTAAACGGAAAGCTCAGAGAGCTTCACAAAAAACTGAAAAAGGACTGCACTATAGAATTTGTGACGACCAGAGATCCCATCGGACACAAAACATATAAGCGCAGTGCCTGTCTGATCCTTCTGAAAGCGATCTATGACGTAGGCGGATATCACAACATAGATAAAGTGATCATCCATTATTCTGTGGGCTCCGGGTATTATTTTACCATGGAGGGAAAAATTGACCTTGACCAGAAATTTCTGGATCAGGTAAAGGAGCAGATGAAAGATATTGTGAGAGCGGAAATCCCGATCATTAAACGTTCCGTAGGTACGGACGAGGCGATTGCCCGTTTTCATAAACACCGGATGTACGATAAGGAGAAGCTGTTCCGTTACCGCAGGGTGTCCAGGGTGAACCTTTACAGCATCGGAGAGTACGAAGATTATTTCTACGGGTTTATGGCAAACCATTCCGGATATATCAAATATTTTGATCTGAAGCTTTACGACGACGGATTTGTGCTGGAGCTTCCGGAGAGCAGCGCCCCGGATGTGATCCCGCCTTTCGCTCCGGAAGAAAAGATATTCCGTGTGCAGAAGGAATCCAAGGAATGGGGAGAAAAAATGGATATTTCCTGTGTGGGAGAGCTGAACGACCGCATTACCCGGGAGGGGATCCGCAGCATTCTTCTGGTTCAGGAAGCTCTTCATGAGGCCAGGATCTCCAGCATTGCGGAACAGATCAAAGCTGCCGGAAACAAAAAGTTCGTTATGATCGCCGGCCCTTCTTCCTCCGGGAAAACCACTTTTTCCCACAGGCTTTCTATTCAGCTTATGGCTCATGGGATGAAGCCCCATCCTATTGCGGTGGATAATTATTTTGTCAACAGAGACAAGACGCCTCTGGACGAATTCGGGGAGAAAAATTACGAATGTCTGGAGGCTATCGACGTAGAACAATTTAACAAGGATATGCTGGCGCTTCTGAGAGGCGAGAAAGTAGAACTTCCGGTGTTTAATTTCAAAACGGGGATGAGGGAATACAGAGGCGATTTCCTTCAGCTTGGAAAAGAGGACGTTCTGGTGATCGAAGGGATCCATGGACTGAATGACAAACTCAGTTACGCCCTTCCTATAGAGAACAAATTCAAAATCTATATCAGCGCCCTGACCCAGCTTTCCATTGACGAGCATAACCGGATTCCCACAACAGACGGCAGATTGATCAGAAGGATCGTCCGGGACGCCAGAACCAGGGGGATTTCCGCAAAGGAAACCATTGCGCGCTGGCCTTCTGTAAGAAGAGGGGAGGAAGAAAATATTTTTCCTTTCCAGGAGCAGGCGGATGTGATGTTTAATTCCGCCCTTGTCTATGAGCTGGCCTGCCTGAAACTGTACGCGGAACCGCTGCTTTTCAGTATCGGCAAAAAGGAGCCGGAATATGTGGAGGCAAAAAGGCTCCTGAAGTTTTTTGATTATTTTGTGGCGGTACCCAGCGAGGAAGTGCCTCATAACTCCATTCTTAGAGAGTTTGTGGGAGGAAGCTGTTTCGACGTGTGACCTAAGAATTTTTATACAAAAGGAGATTAGTTCTTTACTTAAAAATAAATCCATGCTAGAATAGCATTTGCGCAACCAGGACAGGTGATCGCGGCTGCACAGACGAAAGGGTGCAGACGAGGAAAGTCCGGGCTTCACAGGGCAGG
>DWVA01000104.1 GCA_019120475.1 Candidatus Blautia intestinipullorum
GGAACCAGGAAAAATATGCCAAAAAAATACATTGCCTGTGGATCTTCTCCATTTCAGGCAATGTATCTTCAACTAAATATTTCTTAATTTTATTTTATTTTCCTCACACTTTCCCGCTCAATCAGCCGTGTTCCAATCTCTGTTTTCAGCGAATAGGAACGGGCCGTTTTCATCTTTGCCATCAGCATTTCTACTGCACTGGCTCCAAAAGCGTCTTTCGGAACGTTCACTGTCGTTACTGCCGGAACCATCATCTGGCAGATCGGGCGGTCGTCAAACCCTATGACTGAAATATCCTCCGGCACTCTGTACCCAAAATCCTGTATTCCCTGAAGCGCGCTGCATGCGAGAAAATCATTTTCCGCAACAAACACTGTGGGAGGCGTATTAATATTCTCCAGATATTCTTTTATCCCGCGCCGCACCATCTGTTCCGAATAATCCACGTCACAGACAAGCGACTCATCAAAAGGCAGTCCCAGATAACCCAGCCACCGCTTATAGGCGCGGTATCTCTCCTCAAAACTGGTGATCCGGTCCCGACAGCGGATATAGCCAATCCTTCTGTGGCCCATTTCATAGCAGTACTGCATAACTTTACTGATCCCCTGCGAATTATTGATTGCAACGGAATCTACATCGCTGTCCTGAAATGAATTATCCAAAACCACAAAAGGAAGACCACTGTCTACAAACACCTGGAGATCATCCCGCTTCATCTCCACTCCAAAAATAATAAATCCCTTACAATCCGAAGTTCTGAGCTGTGTTTTCTGTATTTCCACGTCCGTATCTTTATTCATATACACAAAGCTGAGATTGTAGCCATATCCACTGAGACTATTATTCAGCCCTTCCAGAATGTACGTAAAAAACGGAGATTCGTCAATGATCCTGCCAACTGTTTTATAAACTACAAATCCAATATTACCATTGATCACCGGAACATCCTTCAACAGGTGATCGCATCCGAGTTCCCTGATTTTTTCTATTATTTCCTGCCGTTTCTGTTCCCCCACGCCAGGTTTATTATTCAGCACCAAAGAAATCGTCGCTGTGGACACCCCCAGCATCTGCGCAATATCCTTCGCCTTTAAACTCATTCTTCTGCGTCACCTCCTTTTTCTAAACTAAATTGTACTAAATTTCCTAAAAATAATCAAGCAATTTCCCGTCCGGCTTTCAAAAAACTTTTTCTCTCATGCGAACTTCTTATTGCATTTTTCCCATTTTCGTTCTAAAATAAGCATTGCTTAATTTCATTTAGTCAAACAGAAAGAAAGGAAGATTTTTTCATGGTACCAAAGCTGATTACCATTGATCTTGACGGCACTTTGCTGAGAAATGACTGTACCATTGCTCCCACAGTCAGGAAAGCTATTCTCACCTGTCTGAATACCTCAAAAACATTTTTCGTTCCCTGTACGGGCAGAAGCTATCAGAACAGCCGCTTTGTGCTGGGAGATTTCCCGGCTTTTCCCTATTATATCAACGCTAACGGTACAACTGTTACAGAAGGTTCTTCCGGCACTCTTCTGCATGCCAGCACACTTCCTCTGGAGACCGGATGCGCAGTGTATTCTCTTGCCAGAGAATACAAAACTTTTATCGAAATCTATCATGGGCTTACTGCTTATGACGGAGCCGCAGGAAGACAGAATTTAAAAGAAAGCAGCTGCAGCAAAGACTATATTTCCCAGCTTCTTTATACGAACACCCATTTAGAAAGCCTGGATGACTTTGTTTTTGACAAAAAACATCCTATCAGCAAATTTCACATTGTCTGCGTAAGCCAAAGGGAAAAGCAGGAACTCAAGCAGCGTCTTTCCCGTATTCCTGGCGTCTTCCCCATCTCCACCACCGATTTCAATATCGAGATCTGCCGGGAAGGATGGAGTAAACGGGAAGGACTTATCCGCCTATGCCAGATTCTTCATATTTCTCCTGAAGAAACAGCGGCCATCGGAGACAGCGAAAATGATTACGAAATGCTACAGTGGGCAGGCTGCGGTATCGCCATGGGAAATGCTGCGCCTGAAATTAAAAAAGCGGCGGATTATATCACCGGAAGCAACGAAGAAGAAGGGATTATACATGCCTTAAAGTATCTGGGGCTTTTGTAGCAGCTTAAGTCTTCCCCTATTATTATAGGGAAAACCCGATTTTCTCTGTCCAGTCTGTGGCTCCCGCCACAGACACTGCATTTGCGCCGCATTTATTTCCGTATTCCGCGCATTCCCTGACGTTTCTTCCTTGGGCAAGCGCATGTAGGAATCCTGCCACGAAGCTGTCTCCCGCTCCTGTGGTGTCTATGCATTTTACATTTTTCTCAGCGGACATCCAGAAGCTTTTCTCCCGTCCACATACATAACAGCCTTTACTTCCGCATTTAACGACTACTGTTTTTACGCCGGCTCTTCTAAGACTTTCCGCTGCCTCTTCCACTGTATTTTTCCCGGTGATCAGCATAGCTTCTTCATCATTTGGCATCAGATAATCTACATAAGAAAACGCCTCCGCAAGTTCCTCTGCCGTCTCGTTTTTCTTCCGTTTCGTCATATCCGCACATACGATCTTCCCTTGTTCTCCGGCAGTCCGGAAAATTATCTCAAGTTCCCTGGGCCCTATTTCCGGAGATACAAAGATACTGGCAAAACATACGATTTTCGCGCTTTCCGGAAACGGCATATGAATATCCTCCAGAGTAAGCTTTCGCAGCGTCCCGGATGGATTGGTGAGGAAATGTCTCGAGCCGTCCCGGTCTATTAAAACCACATTGATCCCTGTAGGAATATCTTCTCTGATACAGTCGTCAGGAAGGAGAATTCCGTATTCCTGGCAATGCTGCTCCAGGTATTTTCCCGCCTTGTCCCGTCCTATAATCGTTTCAAGCAGCACCTGTCTTCCCATTTTCGCCAGAATAGTCGCCTCATTAAGGGCGTCCCCTCCTGTGGAAAGCCGGATTTCCTCCGCCGGAGATGATCCTGTCTGAAACACTTCTTTTCCCGCCGGCCGGACAAGTACGTCCAGAATACCGGCTCCTATGATTACGATTTCTGGATAATTATTCTTCAATTTTTACTCTCCTTATGATGTTCTCTGGCTGGTTCTTCTCTCGCGCCAAGCCCGGCAGCCATACCGTTTTCTTCTTCTGTTCCTTATTCATTTGCCATATCATACAGCTTCTGAATCTCTTCCGGAAGGTGATCCGGGATCATGGAGCGCACACTGTCCTCATTTCCGTTTTTCATCGACTGTTCATAATACCACTCTTTATAACGGATCATGGCAAGCACCTTCTCCAGCTTATACATTTCTTCCCTCACCGCTTCCTCCTGGCGTACAAACAGCTCCCGCCTTTTGGCGTAAGTGCAGCTTCCCTGAGCGCACCATTCCATAAATGTCTTGATTTCTCTGATTTCCAGCCCTGACTTTTTCAGACACTCGATCACTCTGAGCGCTTCTATTTCTTTCTCTCCGAATCTGCGTACCCCTCCGCTTCTTTTCAGTTCCGGGAACAGCCCTTCTTTGTCATAATATCTGAGGGTGGATATGGGAATCCGGAACATTTCGGATATCTGTCCGATCGTATACATCCTCGCTCTCTCCTTTCCGTCTCTTCACCCGGTATCGTCTTCTATGCCAATATTTTTCTGTTAAGATCACAAACTTCCCGTCGACTTGAAGTCAGCGTTATATACTGATTTTAACATGAAAATTTTGCGTTGTCACAAAAAATTCCGATTCCTGACAAAAGCTCCGCCATACAGATGAATGTCACAACATCTGCACAGCGGAGCTTTCCATTTTATTTCACAGGAAACTGTGTTCCTGTAAAAAAGAACATATGTCAATCATTTTCATACCGAATAGATATATTCCCCGTTCTCCTTCACACCATAAAAATCTGCGAAGCTCATGGAAAAAATCTTATCTTCGCGGCCGGTGAGGTCAACTTCATTTTTGATAAGGTACTGGTAAATTCCGTCATGGGAAATATCTCCCTGCTGCAGGAAGCCCACAAGACGGTGATTACGGAAGATTGCTCTCTCATACTGATCTCTGCTCTCCTTCGCGATCACCTGATCACCTTCTTCCGGATTCAAAACACCTACGCACAGAGACACCAGGCCAAAGAAATTAATCGTATTTTTCGCCGCAAAACGGTCCACATACATAAATTTGTTTCCAAGAACCATATTCTGAGCCGCGATTTTTCCCTGCTTCTGGGCGTTTGGCCAGATACCGGAAAGGCCTGTCACATCTCCTGCTGCGTAGACAAAAGGATCGCTGGTCTGCATATAATCATTTACCTGGATTCCCCTGTCGATCAAAAGGCCGCTGTTCTCAAATCCTGCCACAGCACTTCTCACTCCAGCCGCTACGATCACCATATCGCACTCCAGCTTTTCTCCATTGTCCAGAACCACATGAGTGATTTCTCCGTTTTCATTGGAAACAGTATCCGCCCCTCTTCTTCCCAGACAGAAACGGCATCCTGCATTTTCAAAACGCTTCTGATACTCTGCCGCGCCTCTCTCGTCAAGCTGAATAGGAAGGATCCTTTCCGCCATTTCCACGATCGTGATCTTCTTTCCCTGTTCCAGAAGTCCATAAGCCGCGTCAAGGCCCACAAGGCCGGAGCCGATGATCACTACTTTTTCAGCCTTTGCCGCTCTTTCATCAATGGCTCTTGCATCGCTGAGATGGCGAAGTCCGAAAACATTGGATGCATTTCTCAAGTTTCCTACAGGAGGAATGAAGCTTTCCGCACCTGTGGCGATCAAGAGTCTGTCATAGTCACAGGCGTACCCCTCAGTTCCGTAATATACTTTTTTTGCTTTTGTATCCAGCCTGGTCACTCTCTGCCCGGCAATCTGCCAGATATTATTCTTTTCAAAGAAGTCCGCCGGAACAAAATTCAGTCCTTCTGCATCGCGTTCATGACTTAAATACTTATGGAGCATACATCGGGAATGAGGCTTTTCATCCACGGAGATCATAACGATCTCATCCTGAGGCGCCATCTCCCGAAGAGTTTTGGCGGCGGTCATGCCCGCCGCTCCGATTCCGATAATCACGTATTTCATCTCCGTCACACCTCCTCCACATGGATTGCCTGTTTCGGACAGGCTTTCACACAGCTTGGCTCCCCGCCCTGCTCTCTGCAGAAATCACATTTGATCACAATGCTGTGCGTCTCATCGTCCGGCTTCAGTACACCGTATGGACAATTCATCACACACATAAAACAGGATCCGCATTTTTCTTTGTCATAATAGACATGTCCGTCTTTGGAATCTTTTGTCAGCGCTCCGCTCATACAGGAAAGTACGCACTCCGGCTCGTCACAGTGACGGCAGAAGACCGGTTTATACCCGTCTTCTGTCCTGTAGATAAAATTGCGGCTTTCATTTGCCGGATCGTTGAGATCCAGTGTATAGATATCGCCCGTATCCTTCCGGTGGGCCTGCATACATGCCAGACTGCAGCTCTTGCAGCCGTCGCATTTTTCCGCGTCAATGATAATTCTTTTCATGGTCATGCCCCCTTATCAGATATTCAGACCAGCACGTTTTTCCATAATGATCTTTTCCAGAATATCTGCGCTCTCTTTTGCGTCGCCGTTGATGATCACCTGTCCTCCGGTAAGCTGCTTCATATCTTCTGTCAGAAGCTTCACTGCAAGCTTGCTTCCGGTCACAAAAGGCGGAAGTCCCAGATGCAGGGGAAGTCCCAGAGCCAGTCCGAAGCATCCGTCCGCAAGGGCCTGCTCCTCAAGCCACTGCGCGGCGGAGAGAACCAGAGGAAGCTGCGGAAGATCCACGCCAACCTCTTTCGCCAGTTCCGTAGCCACGATCTCCAGACGTCCGATGGCAAGACAGGGACCGAAATTCAGCACAGGCGGAATTCCCAGTTTCTCGCAGACTGCCCGGAGCTTCGGGCCCGCAAGCTCGGCTGCTTTGGGCTCCATCAGGCCGCAGTTCTCGATTCCGCCTGAAGAGCATCCTGCAGTCAGAACCAGGATATCCTTCGCGA
>DWVA01000105.1 GCA_019120475.1 Candidatus Blautia intestinipullorum
CCGATAGATACTGCCTTTTCAGACATCCACTCCGGAGCACATCCTACAACCGGAAGCTGATTGATCTGCAGTCCGGCGTCCTTAGCCAGAGTAGCGGCAAGAACCATCATACGGGAGATATCCACGCATGATCCCATATGGAGTACCGGCGGGATATCAGCCAGCTCACAGACTCTCTTCAGACCATCGCCGCAGAGATCCTTCGCGGATTTGTCCATAAGACCTGCTTTTGCAGCAGCCTGCGCGGAACATCCGGAAGCGATGATAATAATATCGTTGGCGATGCATTTTTTCATCAGCTCGATATGAGCATAGTCCGGACGGATCTTCGGATTGTTGCATCCGACCATAGCTACCGCGCCGCGGATAACGCCGGAGGTGATGCACTCCAGAAGCGGTTTTGTTGTTCCTGTCTCGTCTACCTGGGAGTTGGTTACGCCGTCAAGAGTTTTGATGATGGCTTCTACAGAGTAGCCGACAGTTGCTTTCTGTTTTAACTGCGGGATATGTACAAGCTCCGGTTTTCTGTTCTTGAAGTTCTCGATCGCCATCTTAACGATAGCCTTTGCGTTTTCTCCTGCTGTTTTTGCGTTGAATCTGATAAATTCAGAATCAGGCATCTGAGCGATCGGAGAAGTTGTGACAAATTTTGTGTGGAAGCATTTGCTTAATGGTCCAAGAGCCGGGAAAATACACTGAACGTCTACAACGATTGCCTCGCATGCTCCTGTGAGAACCACGTTTTCCTGCTGAAGGAAGTTTCCTGCCATAGGCACGCCGCGGCGCATTGCAACTTCGTTGGATGTACAGCATACGCCGGATACGGTGATTCCCTTCGCTCCCATGGATTTTGCGTAGTCGATCATTTCCTTGCTGTCCGCGTATTCGCAGATCATCTCGGAAAGGCTGGGATCATGTCCGTGTACAACGATGTTTACGTTTTCCTCTACCATAACTCCAAGGTTTGCCTCAGTGTCGATTGGCTTCGGTGTTCCGAAAAGCACGTCTGAGAACTCTGTTCCCATCATGGAACCGCCCCATCCATCGGCAAGACCGCAGCGGAGAGACTGTTTTACAAGAGCTTCCGGAAGGGAGGAACATCCCATATGAGCCATATGAAGGGAAGAAGCAACCTCACGGTCGATAGCGCGGGGCGCGATCTCGTTCTCAATGAGCTTTTCCTTCTGTCCTTCGGGCATTCTGTCCAGGAATCTCTGGTAACCGAACGGTTTACCGTATTCCATCAGACCTGTTTCAGCCATCTCATGTGCCAGATCGTAAATATCCTTGCCTTCTGTTTCCACGCCCCATTCCTTTGCGATGCGGATCAGCTTTTCAGGATCTTTTACCTTATAGTTTCCGTCTTTTTCCGCGCAGTACAGAGTATGACAGATCTCACGTCCGTGATCGGAATGTGTAGCTGCTCCGCCTGCAGTGAATTTCAGGAAGTTTCTTCCTACGATACCATGAGCGTCGCATCCGCAGATACCTCTCGGAGCCTTGGGTGTGATACGGCACGGTCCCATAGAACAGATACGGCAGCAGATACCCTTCTCTCCAAACTTGCAGTGAGGAGTCTGGTTCTTCACACGGAGCTGCCAGGAATCTGCGCCTACCTTGGCGCCGGTTTCCAACAGCCGGTTAGTGGCAGCTTCAAATTCTTCCACTGTAGTTAATTTGAATTCACTCATTATAGACCTCCTTTAATGATACATGACTTATGTTCATGTATTTTCCCTTTTGAATTTTTTATCAATAACCCCGCAGACAGAACCCATCCCCGCCCATGGGTTATTCTCGTGCAAAAGCGGCCGGAATAAATTTCCGGCGCGAAGAGCCCTTGCCGTCTGATCGGCAAGGGTCACTCTTACAGATTCAGTTTATCTACAATTTTTCTAAGCGCCTGCTTCACAGGATTATCCTCCGGCAGAGAAACCGTCGGGCGTCCCTCGCAGTCGTATTCGTAAACCGTCTCGTCCTGGGGTACCACTCCCAGAAGATTCAGTCCCTGATTTGCGATCTCCTCCTGGATCCCTGGATTCAGTTCGCCTCCCGGCGCGCGGTTGACGATCAGTCCCACAGTTGACGGATGCATATCGCATTCTTCAATAAGTCTGGCGATTCTGCCTACCGCCTGGATTCCTCTTCTGGAACAGTCGCTTACCAGGATCGCCGTCTGCATTGTGGGAAGCACGCCGCGGCTGATATGTTCCATTCCCGCCTCGTTGTCCACCACAAAATACGGATAATTGTTCTGATATTTGGCAAGCTGGGCCTGGAGAAGTCCGTTCACATAACAGTAACATCCCTTCCCCTGGGTTCTTCCCATCACAAGCAGGTCGAAGTCGTCGTCCTCGATCAGAGCGTCCTCAAAACGCAGCTCCGCATAGTCCGCCTTTGACATTCCTGCCGGGATCGGGCTCTTCTGAGCCATTTCCGCCTGAGCGATCTCCTCGCGGACATCTCCCAGCGTTGTCTCCACCTTTACGCCCAGAACCTCATTCAGATTTGAATTCGCGTCCGCATCCACCGCAAGGACAGGACCCTTGCCCTGCTCGCAGAGATACTGGATCAGCATTCCGCACAAAGTTGTTTTCCCTACGCCGCCTTTTCCGGCGACAGCGATCACATGTGCCATATAAAGCCTCCTAAATCAAGTAATCATTGCTCCTGTCCGGTGCGGGCAGAAGCCTCTGTATCCCGCCGTAAATCTTATCAGTCGCAGCACAGCTTTACAATGCTGTTTGCAAGATCCACCATAAGAATACGTCCTTCTACGATCCTCTCGTCGCCCATGATGTCGCGGAGAATGATCTTTTCCCCATCCACATCGATCCGGCTGACATTCTTGAAAATCACAGAATCGTCGCTTTCTTTATAAACCGTTGCAAGACACATTACTGTCACCTCCTGAAGTCTGTCTGCCTAGTCATTTCAGTTCTTCTTTTACAAGTGTCAGTGCAAGCCCCAGACGCATATTTCCCTTCTGGAAATCCGCCACAGCTTCTTTGATCGTCTTAGCCGCGGCAGAAAGTTCCATTTTCTCAAGGTTTTCTGCCATCTGATCCAGTTCCTTGGCATGGTGTTCGTTATGCTGGAGCATGTATGTCAGAAGGGCCACTGTTTCATTTTTGCAGTCGCCGCCCTGGCAGGAACCGCAGTGTTCATGAGAGTGATTCCCGCAGCCTTCTCCATGGCTGTGGTCATGCTCATGTCCATGCTGAACCGGATTGCCGTTTTCGTCTTTAATAAGATGCATTGTTCTTCTCCTTTCTCCGGCGTTTCAGTCAGCCGGAGGCTGTATTTATATCCATATCCCGGCATCTGGCCTTAAGCTGTCTTTTCTGTACTGTACAGGCCGGAAATATTTTTTGCAAAAGTAAAAAAGTGCATAGTTATGACAAGAAATTATCAATTATAGATATTATACATCTTTCTTCTTTTTTTATCAAGAAAATATTGATAAATTCATAATAAAAAGCACTGAAAAAGCCTTCTTTTATTTCCGGATATTTGTTATATTTTTCCCTGGCCGGAAATAATTGTTACTATTATAACAATAATGTCTTTTTCTTAACATACATTCCGCCTTTCCGGTTCTCCGGAGGCTTCCGGATTCATTTTTTTACCTGGAGATTACATCTCATAGAAGTTCGTAGTAATTTTTTAATAAAAATGATGTTCTTCCTTCATACTTTTATGGTATAATGTCCAATATATGGGCAGATGCTGCGTTTTCTGCATCTAAAATTGCAGTATCTCTTATCGAAGGAACGGTTTTATAAGAACCGGATACAACAAGGAGGAACTATCTTGACAACTGCAGTATTTTTAAATAACGACAGAAAAATGCCTCTTCTGGGTTTAGGTGTCTATAAAGCAACCGGAGAAAACGAAGCGGAAAATGCCATCATCCACGCGGTTAAATGCGGATACCGCATGATCGATACGGCATCGGTCTATAAGAACGAAGAAAACGTAGGCCGCGGCATTGCAAAGTGCGGCATTCCCAGAAAAGATCTTTTTATCACAACAAAAATCTGGAACAACGCCCAGCGTCTCGGAGATGTGGAGGGAGCTTTTCAGCGAAGCCTGGACCGTCTCGGTCTGGACTACATTGATCTCTATCTCATCCACTGGCCTGTACCCGGATGTTATCTGAGCACCTGGAAAGAAATGGAAAAGATCTTAAGCTCCGGAAGGGCGCTTTCCATCGGCGTCAGTAATTTTGAGATCCGTCATCTGGAAGAGCTCCGCAAAGTTTCCGGCATCGTCCCGGCGGTGAACCAGATCGAATGTCATCCGCTCTGTTATCCCAAAGAGCTGATCACCTACTGCCAGGAAAACGGGATCCAGGTTCAGGCTTACGCTCCCCTGGCCAGAGGCGCGTATCTGGACAACGATATTTTCTGCGTGCTGGGAACCAAATATGCCCGGACTCCCGCCCAGATCGGCCTCCGCTGGGCTGTACAGAAAGGGATCTCTGTTATCCCCAAGTCCGTCCATCCCGACAGGATCGAATCCAACGGGAACATTTTTGACTTTTCCATAGACCAGGAAGACATGGATCTTCTGGATACCCTTAACGAGGATTTCCACAGTTCTCACGTACCCGAAGACCTGCAGGGTGTGATCCTGTAAATCTTAACCGGCGCCTGCTTGTACTTTCGAACAAGCAGCATCGAAAATCCCCGGCCGAAAAGCCGGGGATTTTCTTTCTCACTGCCAGGGCAACATAGGCGTCTCCACTTTTTTGTCTCGGACCATAAGATCCTTCACCGCTTCAGACGCGGCCTTGCCCTCAAACAGCACTTTATTCACTTCATCTATGATCGGCATTTCCACCTGGTATTTCTCAGAAAGACTTTTGGCCGCCTTTGCGGAGTAAACTCCTTCCACTACCATCTTCACCTCATCCATGGCTTCCTGCATGGAGTAGCCTTTTCCCATGAGATAGCCCGCCTTTCTGTTGCGGCTATGGACGCTGGCGCAGGTTACGATCAGATCGCCGATGCCCGACAGCCCGTAGAAAGTTTCGATCCTGGCGCCCATTTTCGTTCCCAAACGGGCGATTTCCGCCATACCCCTTGTGATAAGAGCCGCCTTGGTATTATCTCCGTATCCCAGACCGTCCGCCGTTCCTGCAGCCAGGGCGATCACATTTTTCAAGGCTCCCCCCAGCTCTACGCCCAGAATATCCGGTGTGGTGTAAACACGGAACACAGGACTCATAAAGATCCCCTGAAGATATTCCGCCGTTTCCCGCGAAAACGCGCTGACTACGCAGGTGGTGGGAAGCCCTTTTCCAACCTCCTCCGCATGACTGGGTCCGGAAAGGACACAGACGTTTGCCCCGGGGATCTCCTGGCTGATGATCTCGCTTAAAGTCATAAGGGTATGCTCCTCCACGCCCTTGGCCACATTTACGATGATCTGTCCTTCCTTTACATAAGGAGCCATCTGCTTTGACGTGCTTCTTGTAAAAGGAGACGGTACGGCCAGCACCGCCACATCCGGAGCCTTCAGGCATTTTTCCAGATCTCCTGTAATTTCGATCTGATCCGGGAGGTGCACTCCCGGAAGCTTGGATGCATGTTCTCTCTTTTTGTTCAGCATCTCTACCTCGTCTTCCAGAGCGGACCACAGTTTTACCTCGTGTCCGTTATTAAAAAGAAGGAGAGACAGCGCTGTTCCCCAGCTTCCCGCGCCTAATACACTGATTTTTGCCATTCACTCCACCATTTACCTTTCTGTTTATATTTTTTCA
>DWVA01000106.1 GCA_019120475.1 Candidatus Blautia intestinipullorum
TGCCACGATCCCGCTGGTATTTCTGTCCAGACGGTTGCACACAGACGGATGAAATGTATTCAGATCCGTCTCCGTAAGTACTCCTGTTTCTAGAAGATAGTCTGTAAGAGCCTCCACAAGAGAAGGTTCTCCGCTTCTGTCCGGCTGAGAGAGAAGTCCCGCAGGCTTGTTCACCAGCAGCACGTCTCTGTCTTCATAAACAATATCCATGTCCATCTTCCGCTTCATCCGCGCGGATTCCGTGTTCCCGGCAAACTTCTGAAAAGTATCGTCTCCAAGAAAAAGCTTCACATGATCGCCCAAAACAAGTTTCTCATTTCCGGATGCTTTTTTTCCGTTCAGAGTAATGTTTTTTTTCCGGAGCATTTTGTAGCAAAAGCTTTTCGGCGCCTCTTTAAGAAGTTTTGCCAGATATTTGTCGAAACGCTGTCCCGCTTCGTTTTCTCTGATAATAAATTCTTTCATAATTTCCCTACAGGCATATCGCCAGGATAGTATGTTTGATCAGTTCATTTCTCGAAAGCCCCGGATACCGTTCATCCGGCCGGAATTTAATTCCCTCTTCCAGCGAATCCTTATGGGCGTTCATAGAATCCAGCCGTTCCAGATACGGATCCAGCTCCGTGAAAATTTTCACTGTGGCCCGGTATCCGTTTCCTTTCAGTATCTTCTGGGCCTCCGTTTCCATAAAAGAGGCGTCGATCTTTGGATCACTGCTGTATCCTACCACAAGATTGCCGCAGATGGCAAAAGCGTCGATAAAAGCGCTTTTTTCGTAAAACGTCATATACATCTCGTAGGACATCAGAAGATTTCCGGCCCGGCTGTTTATCCGGCGGTAAACTTCTCCGTCCATAACCGGGCAGCGAAACAGCATGATCACATTTACAAGGCTTTTACAGGCAGGAAGGCAGCCTACAGCCGCCACCACCGTCCATATCGTCATTCTGGTATGAAAATAAGCCAGCGCGGTAAAAAAGATCAGAAGAGGCACCGCCAGCAGCGCCGCTGTGATCAGTATCTTCCTTTTCCTTTCCGCCCGGACATATCCGTAATCTCCTTTTACGATTTTTCTTTTCTCTGATTGTCTGCTCATGAAGTCTCCTTCGTTATTTATGCTTTTTCCCGTGAATGTTCCGTATGGTTTTCCTCTTTCTCCTTCCCTTCTGTCCGTCTGCCGCTCTTTCTTTTCTTTCTCCCTGCCCTTTCTCCGGGCGCAGGAGACATTTCGGCCCATAGCCCACAAGGTCCATGCGGTCCGCCCGCATGAGTCCTTCCAGCACAAGTTTACGGTTGGCCGGATTCTTATACTGCATCAGGGCACGCTGGATTTCTTTTTCATGAGGGTCTTTTGGGATATACACCGGTTCTTTTGTCAGAGGATGTATTCCCGTGTAATACATACAGGTGGAAAGCGTGGACGGCGTTGGATAAAAATCCTGCACCTGCTCCGGAGTAAAGCCAAGATCACGGACGTACTCCGCAAGCTTTACCGCTTCCTTCATGGTGCATCCGGGATGAGAGGACATAAAATACGGAACTGCAAACTGTTTTTTCCCTGTCCGTTTATTTGCTTTGTCAAAGGCTTTTAAAAATTCCTCGTAAACGCGGTGCTCCGGTTTTCCCATATAATGGAGAACCTTGTCGGAAACATGCTCCGGCGCTACCCGAAGCTGCCCGCTGATATGATGCTCCGCCAGCTTCTGGAGGAAATCCCGGTTCTTGTCGGCCATCACATAATCAAACCGCACTCCGGAACGGATAAACACTTTCTTGACGCCCGGGATCTTCCGGAGTTTTTCAAGAAGAGCCACATAATCGCGGTGGTCGGCCACTAAATTTTTACAGGGCTTTGGAAAAAGACACTGACGGTTTGTACATACGCCTTTCGTAAGCTGCTTTTCACAGGATGGCTGACGAAAATCAGCCGTAGGTCCTCCTACGTCGTGGATATATCCTTTAAAAAGAGGATCCTTTGTCATAATCCTGGCTTCTTCCAGGATAGACTCATGGCTTCTCGTCTGAAGGATCCTGCCCTGGTGAAAAGTCAGCGCGCAGAAGCTGCAGCCGCCGAAGCAGCCTCTGTTGCTCGTAAGGCTGAACCGCACCTCCTCCAGCGCGGGAATTCCTCCGTACCGGTCGTACATGGGATGCCAGCTCCTCTCATAGGGCAGGCCGTAAATATCATCCATCTCCTGTGTGCTCAGGGGCTTTGCAGGAGGATTCTGGATCACATATCCCCTTGTTCCGTAATTTTCAGCCAGCGGCCGCGCGGTAAAAGGATCGGTGTTTTTATATTGAACGGCAAAGCTTTCCGCATATGCGTTTTTGTCTTCCTGAAGGTTTTCAAAGGAAGGCAGGACAATAGGCTCGTAAGCCGGCGCAAGAGTTTTGCTCTTGTAGACGGTTCCCGGCACATAAGTAATCTCCCTCACCGGAATGCCGCTCTCTAAAGCCTCCGCGATTTCCAGTATGGAATGTTCTCCCATTCCATAAGAAATCAGATCCGCCCCGGAATCCAAAAGCACGCTTCTTCGTATCTTATCCTCCCAGTAATCATAATGGGCAAGCCGTCTTAAGCTTGCCTCGATTCCTCCTAGGATAATGGGCGAATGGCGGTAAGTCTGACGGATCAGATTGCTGTAGACGATCGTCGGCATATCCGGACGGAGTCCCATCTTTCCGCCTGGGGAATAAGCGTCTTTATGGCGATGCTTTTTTGACACTGTATAATGATTCACCATAGAATCCATATTTCCCGCGCTCACAAGAAAACCCAGGCGCGGTTCCCCGAACACCTGGATGCTCTCCTTTTTCCGCCAGTCCGGCTGAGGAATCATGCCCACACGGTATCCTCTGCTTTCCAAAAGGCGGCTGATAATGGCGGGGCCAAAAGAGGGATGGTCGATATACGCGTCTCCTGTCACATATACAAAGTCCACCTGCTCCCAGCCTCTGTCTTTCATTTCCTGTTCTGTTACCGGTAAAAAATGATTCATCTATCTGCTCCTAAAACGCTACCGACTGGGCGCGGTAGCCTTCTGCGATAATGTCAAGCTGTCTGTGGAAACGCTCAAGCTGCTGCAGATCCTTTGTCTGGAATGCACGCAGGAATTCATTCTGGATCTTGGCAACCTCCCGCTGATTGGAAACCTTATAAAGATTCTCAATGCTTAAAAGAATATCCTTCGTAAGATTTGACTGCATCATTGAGGAATTCTGGGCGTCCATGATCTCATTGCGGACGGAGGACATTTCCTGATCCAGGGCGATAATGGCGTCGGCGGCGTTGCTTAAGCGCTCCGCCACATGAAGGGGCATTTCTCCTTTGTATTTATACTGAAGAGAGTGTTCGATCGTTGCCCAGAAATTCATTGCCATAGTCCGGATCTGGATCTCTGCCTGAATCCTCCTGGGACCATTGATAGTTTCCACTGTATAATAAATGATCAGATGATAGCTTCTGTATCCGCTCTGCTTAATGTGCTTCAGATAATTCTTTTCACTTTTTATCGTCATATCGCTGCGCTTCTGGATCATAGCCGCGATGGTGTCAATGTCTTCTTCAAACTGGCAGATGATCCGGATCCCGGCAATATCTTCCACTTCTTCCTCCATACGCTCTATGGGAATCTGCTTCCGCTGCATCTTCTCAAGGATGCTGGACACACTTTTTACTCTTCCCCGCACCTGTTCAATAGGAGAATAGAGATCGTTCTGTTTATGCTCCTCGATAATATGCTCGAACTTCACCGTCAGCTCCCTTACAGCAAGCTCATATGGACATAAAATTCTTCTCCATAACTGTATTTCCATTTTACATCTCTCCTTGCAGGAAATAATCTGGTACAGCGCAAAAGAGAACTATTACAGTACACTTTTTTGCGCTTCCAGATCATTATATCATACTTTTGAAAAGATATTAACTTTAATATGTATACTTCCTTATTTTTTTCTCAAAAATTTTCAAAGCCCAGTACGGGTTCACGCTCATTTCTTCCTGGTAAGGTGTGGAGATATAAATTCCAAGGTGAAGATGAACCGGGAATTTCCCGCTGGTCCCCTCCGGTCCATATCCCGTATTTCCCATATATCCCAGAATATCTCCGGCCTCTACTTCCGCTCCCTCAGAAAGCCCTTCCGCATAGGAGCTGAGATGGGCGTAATAAAAATACCCGCCCGAGGGAGAACGGACCCCGATCCGGCAGCCGCCCAGAGGAAGCCAACCGGTTTTTTCCACCGTGCCGTCCGTCATACTGATCACAGGATAATATCCCGCGAGATTCTTTTCTCCAAAAAGATCTGTGCCTTCATGAAAGCGCTTTCCTCCGTAATCCCTGGAAGCCATCCAAGTATTTTCAAAGGAAATATCTTCTGCCGCCACCGGAAAAAATCTTATATCCTCCCAGACCGCCCGGTACAGATTCCAAAGCATAATATATTCCTTCTCCTTATATTTCAGGTAGAGATCTCTGTTTTGGGGAATATCCTCCGGTGAAAAATCCCCGTCCAGCATGGAGGCTGTAAGAAGATCCGTCCAGGAAATCTCCTCTGTTTCCATCTCTTTCAGTTTCCGGTAAAGACCGGAAGAAAGTTTCTGTTCCCTGAATTTCTCCGACATACAGATATCCATATCCAGCACTGAAGCAACGCTTCTTTCCCGGATGAATATTTCCAGAGATGTCAGAAACACCAGCCAGACAATTCCCGCCAGAAGGATATACAGCCATTTTCGCCTCATGAGGAAGCCTCCCCGATCTGTTTCCATAAGAAAGTATATGAACGATCACCTGCGCCCATGTACAAAGACGCCGCGGCAGGTGTTTC
>DWVA01000107.1 GCA_019120475.1 Candidatus Blautia intestinipullorum
GGCAACATTCATGTGCATATCGTTATCAATAGCCTGCGGAAACATGATGTGGAACTTCAGGATTTCATGGAACGGCCATGCGATTCCCGTGCTGGCTATAAACATCATCTTACGAATGATTATCTTTCCTATCTAAAACAGGATGTGATGGATTTGTGCCACAGAGAGCAACTGCACCAGGTTGACCTGCTCTCTCCTGCGGAAAGGAAAGTCACTGACCGAGAATATCACGCACAGCGCAGAGGGCAGAAAAAACTGGATACATTAAATCGGGAAATGACTGTCGGCGGCATCACACCACGCAAAACGAAATTTGAAACCCAGAAAGATTTCCTCCGAAACGCCATTGATGAAGCCGCCGCTTCCGCCCGCAGTCTGGAAGAATTTCAAAAGCAGCTTTTAGACAACTATCATATTTCACTCAAGATCAGCCGTGGGCGGTTCAGCTATCTCCATCCGGAGCGTGGGAAATACATTACGGGCAGGAACCTGGGAACACGGTATGAAAAAGAATATCTGCTGTCTGTATGGGAGAAAAATTCCAAATGCCCCCTGAACCTGTCACCCGAACCGGACACATCCGATAAACAATCTGCCTTTGCGAATCAGAACGACCTGCCTGCTTTCGTCTTTATCAGATCCGAACTCCGGCTTGTGATTGATCTGCAGAATTGTGCAAAAGCGCAGGCAAATTCTTCTTATGCCAGGAAAGTCCGATTGTCTAATTTACAGCAGATGGCGAAAACAGTTGCCTATATTCAAGAGCATGGTTACGATACAGAAGATGATCTGAAATCCGCTTTTGATGAGGCGCAGACACAGACCACCGAGATGCGAAAAACACTCCGTTCTACGGAAAAGAAACTTCGTGAGGTCAACGAACAAATTCATTATACAGGACAATATCTGGCTAACAAATCAGTGTACCGGGAATTTCTTACCTGCAAGAATAAGAAGAAGTTCCGGCTGGAACACCAGACGGAGATCACTCTGTATGAAACTGCCCGGAAAATACTGAAAGAACATTCAGAAGATGGAAAACTGCCTTCCATGAAACTGTTGAAAGCAGAAAAAGAAAAGCTGGTTGCACGGAAAAACAACCAGTACGAAGCATACCGAAACCTCCGGGAATATGAAAAGGAACTGCATATTATCCAGACAAACATAGACACATTTCTGGGGAAAGACCGCTCCCGGCAGACAGCGCAGGAAAGAGAAAGTACACGCTCCTGAATCTCTGCCTTATATCAGAAGGCCCACTGAGATTTTTCTTTACTCTGTGGGCCTATCCTGTGTATCCTTTTTCAGTTGTTCGATTTTCTTGATATCTACATAGTGAGTCGCATATGCTTTTTCAATCTCTGGCTTTCCGCTCTTGCTGAAACGGAGCGGGATCACCGGCCTGTGTCCATGCTTTTTCTTTACGCCCCACCGCTTATAATAGCAAAAAGACGGCTTCAATCCTGTCTTTTGCGCATATCGCCGGATCTGCCCCATGATTACAGAAAGCTTCCGGAGATTGCAGGTGCATACCTGCTCCAAATACAGGATTTTCCCGAAACGCCATTCTTCATATTTCTGTTTTGGCAGTACGTCAATCTCCATCAGCACATCCACCGGTGCAACATAGCCCCGTCGCTGGCATTGGTGGTAAACCGCAGCATGGACTTTCCTGCTTAATTCACTATCTTTCAAGCTCACACTCTCCCATCCGGCCATTCTTTCAACTAGAGTTCATTGTAACACGAAATCCCATTTCTTCCCACAAAAACTTCCTATTCCTTCTGATCCGGAATGGTATATGCTTCCACGGTGATTTTATTCCCATCCGGTTCTATCTCCACCCAATAATTCTGTATCCGACAGCCCCGGTGCCAGTCCTGAAGAGAATAGATTTCCAACGTTTTAAAATCCACCAGGCAGAGCGGAACTGCCTCTTTCTTTTCGTATTTCCATTTGCGGAACTCCAAAGATTCCAGCACTTTATTCAAGCATTTCTGACAGAGATGTCCCCGGATTGTCTCTGTTTTCATCTGATAATCCTCCGGAAGTGTTACCTCTATGGAAGCCATTGTGCCTCGGAAATTACTTTCTGTGGAATAAATAATTTCTCCGGTATTTCCAAAACTTGTCGAAGTTCCATCTTCCCCATTCACTTCGTTTCCGTTTTCGTCATGGCATTTCAGGCGAAAGTCCAACACGTACCAGTCATTAAGCGAGATCAATCCTATCGTATCCAATTTCCGGTAATAATCTATCAGACTGTAATCGCTGCTCCCGCAAAGATAACAGCTTCCCTGATCCTCAAGTGCGGATTGGACTCCCTCATAACTGACATTCTCCATACCTCCGCTTCTGAGCCACTTTTCATACAGTTCATCCTTAAAATACACCCCCAAAAGCAACAGTACAAACCCACCGATCATCAGCCAGAACAGCCCCGCCCTGATCCGGTAATATTTCTTTTTCCCTTTCTCCTGCATCCTGTTTCCCCTCCCAAAATTTAGTGTACTTAAAATAAGTCCATTTATCACATCATATCACTACCTGTACTTAAAATGTACTTATCCTAACGAACTTATTTTGTACTTAAATGTACTAGACAGGAGGTATTATGGATAAAGATAAACATATCGGTTTACGCATTGACTCAGAAACGCACAAGAAGCTGAAAAGCCTTGCAGAGTTTGACGGACGATCCATGAATGGTGAGATCCTATATCTGATCCGCCAGGCTATCGCACAGCACGAACATAAACATGGCGAATTAAAGTAAGCATTTCTGTATTACAATTTCCGTTATCATCTTCAAAATTGGACTCATTCTAGTCCCATTGTATCATTCCACGCCGGTAAGATAAAGAAAAATCGGACTTATTTCAGTCCACACAAGGAGCTTTATTGCATGGAACAAAAAATCAAACAGACTGGTATTGACATTGGCGGGAATATCCGCCGTGTCAGAAAAGAAAGGGGAATTGGACAGACTGAACTTGTCCGTATGCTCCAGCTCCGGGGTCTGAACATGACACGGGAAACTCTGGTAAAAATCGAAAGAGGAATACAGCATATCACAGGGACGCAGCTCCGTGGCATCCGAGACTGCCTGGAGACAAGTTATGATGAGCTGTTGAAATAGAAGCTGCAATTTATGCTTATGATTCTCCCCATTTCAGCATCTTTTAAAAATAGTTCATTGCTATTTTTTGAAAAATCGACTATACTATTAATGACAAGATATGAAAGGAGTAGATGCACATGGCAACACAGAGTATT
>DWVA01000108.1 GCA_019120475.1 Candidatus Blautia intestinipullorum
AAATCATGTAAAATATATTGAAATCCCGCTGTTTTTATGATATACAGGAAAGGCTGCACTATTTGAAAACAACGGGATTTTTTGGAGGGAAAAGGATGAGCAATAAGCTGATAGATTTTATGCATATTTCCAAGTCTTACGGGATGCAGACAGTTCTCGATGATCTGAATCTTTACATAAGGGAAAATGAGTTTCTGACGCTTCTGGGTCCCAGCGGCTGCGGAAAAACAACCACGCTCCGTATCCTGGGAGGATTCGAGACCCCGGATACAGGAAAGGTGATCTTTGACGGGAAGGATATTACGAATCTCCCGCCGAACAAACGCCAGTTAAATACAGTTTTTCAGAAATATGCCCTTTTTACCCATATGACCATTGCGGAAAATATAGCTTTTGGTCTGAAGATCAAAAATAAAAGCAGACAATATATCCATGATAAGATCAAATACGCGCTGAAACTGGTGAATCTGGACGGATACGAAAACCGCATGCCGGATTCCTTGAGCGGCGGGCAGCAGCAGCGGATCGCCATAGCCAGGGCTATTGTAAACGAGCCCAAGGTGCTTCTTCTGGACGAACCTTTAGGCGCCCTGGATCTTAAGCTCCGCCAGGACATGCAGTACGAACTGATCCGTCTGAAAAACGAGCTGGGGATCACTTTCCTTTATGTAACTCACGATCAGGAGGAGGCCCTTACCATGTCGGACACCATCGTGGTAATGAATCAGGGATATATCCAGCAGATCGGCACGCCGGAAAAAATATATAATGAGCCGGAAAACGCCTTTGTAGCGGATTTTATCGGGGAGAGCAACATTATCTCAGCCACCATGGTAAAAGACCGCCTTGTAAAGATCCTGGGAGTTCCCTTCCCCTGTGTGGACGAGGGATTCGGGCAGAATACCCCGGTGGATGTGGTGATCCGTCCGGAGGACATCGACCTTTTAGAACCAGGCCAGGGAAGTATCGACGGAGTGGTGACCCATCTGATCTTCAAAGGGGTCCATTATGAAATGGAAGTTATGGCGAACAATTATGAATGGCTGGTACACAGCACAGATATGTTCCCGGTAGGGACGGAAGTCAGTATCCATGTGGATCCTTATGACATCCAGATCATGAAGAAACCGGAATCGGAAGATGAGGAGGCGGTAAACATTGAAGAGTAAACGTCTCCTGGCCGGCCCCTATCTTTTCTGGTCGGTATCTTTTGTGGTGATCCCTCTTCTTGTGATCGTGTATTATGCCTTTACAAACGATGAGGGGGGCTTTACTTTTTCCAATTTGGCGCAGATCACCACCGCTGAAAACCTGAAGGCTCTGGGACTTTCCGTACTTCTGTCTCTTGTCAGCACAGCGGTCTGTCTGATCCTGGCCTATCCGCTGGCTATGATTCTCAGCCAGAAAAACGTCAGCCAGACCAGCTTTGTGGTGCTGATCTTTATTCTTCCTATGTGGATGAATTTCCTTCTGCGGACAATGGCCTGGCAGACTCTTTTGGAAAAAAACGGCGTGATCAACAGTATCCTGGGCTTTCTGCATCTGCCGGCGCTGGAGATCATCAATACGCCTTTCGCTATTGTTCTTGGAATGGTGTATAATTTTCTGCCCTTTATGGTCCTGCCGATCTATAATGTCCTGATCAAGATCGATCCCAACGTACTGAACGCGGCGAGAGATCTGGGAGCCAATCCGGCGCAGACTTTTGTAAAGGTGACGCTGCCGCTGAGCATTCCCGGCGTGATCAGCGGGATCACAATGGTTTTTGTTCCCGCTTTGACCACTTTCGTGATCTCAGACCTGCTGGGAGGCGGAAAAATCCTGCTGATCGGAAACGTGATCGAACAGTCCTTTAAGCAGAACAGCAACTGGCATGTGGGAAGCGGACTGTCTCTTGTGCTTATGGTGTTTATTATTGCCAGTATGGCCCTTGTGGCGAAATATGACAAGGAGGAAGGAGGCGCGGCTTTTTGATCAGAAAATTTATTCAGAAAATCTACCTGGCGCTTATTTTCCTTTTGCTGTACGCCCCTATCGTTACGCTGATCGTACTGTCTTTCAATCAGTCGAAAACAAGAGCGAAATGGGGCGGCTTTACCCTGAAATGGTATCAGGAGCTTTTTAAAAACGAACAGATCATGAGCGCCTTTTATACCACCCTGATCATCGCTTTTCTTTCGGCGGCGGCGGCAACTCTGATCGGAACGGCCGCGTCCATTGCCATTCAGGGAATGAAACAGAGATGGAAAACGCTTTATATGGGCCTGACGAATATTCCCATGATGAATGCGGAGATCGTAATGGGCGTATCCCTGATGCTTTTGTTTATCGCTCTTAGGGCTACTCTGGGATTCGGCACGATTCTGATCGCCCATATCAGTTTCAATATTCCCTATGTGATCCTCAGCGTGTCCCCGAAGCTCCGTCAGACCAGCCGTCATACCTACGAGGCGGCTCTTGACCTGGGAGCTTCTCCGGTGAAAGCTTTTTTTAAGGTGGTATTTCCGGATATTGTGCCGGGGGTTCTTTCCGGATTTATGCTGGCATTTACCATGTCCCTGGATGACTTTGTGATCACGCACTTTACAAAGGGACCGGGAATAGACACCCTGTCCACAAAAATCTACACCGAGGTCCGCAAAGGGATCAAACCGGAAATTTACGCCCTTTCTACAATCTTGTTCGTGACTGTACTCGTTCTTCTGATCCTGGTGAATTATTCTCCTGACGGGAAGGAAGACGGCGAGGAGAGGAAAAAGGCCAAAAAGCCGTCCAGGGCAAAGGTGATCCTTTTGCGCCGTGTGATCCCTGCGGCTATCTGCATTGTGTTCATCAGCGGAGGCATTTATTATGCCAGTGAAAACAAAGTCATGAACTCGGAAAAGGTGGTAGTATACAACTGGGGAGAATATCTTGATCCAAAGGTGCTGACGATGTTCGAGGAGGAAACAGGGATTGATGTTGTATACGAAGAGTTTGAGACTAACGAGATCCTTTATCCCAAGGTAAGTTCCGGGGCTATTGCCTACGACGCTGTCTGCCCCAGCGATTATATGATACAGCGTATGATGGAAAACGGTCTTCTGGCGGAGATTGATTTTGACAACATTCCGAATATAAAATATATCGGAGAAGAATATATGGAGCAGTCCCGTCAGTTTGATCCGGAAAACAAATATTCTGTTCCCTACTGCTGGGGAACTGTGGGAATTCTCTATAATAAAACGATGGTAGACGGGCCTGTGGACAGTTGGGAGATTCTCTGGGATGAAAAGTACAGGGACAACATACTGATGCAGGATTCTGTCAGGGACGCGTTCGGCGTTGCCTTAAAGTATCTGGGATATTCCCTGAATTCCACTGACCTGGATGAACTGACAGAGGCAAGAGACCTCCTGATCAGACAGAAGCCTCTTGTACAGGCATATGTGATCGACCAGGTACGGGATAAGATGATCGGAAATGAAGCCGCCATAGGAGTGATCTATTCCGGAGAGGCTATTTATACGCAGAAAGAAAATCCTGATCTGGAATATGTAGTTCCAAAGGAAGGATCCAATATCTGGATCGACTCCTGGGTGATTCCAAAAAACGCGGAAAACAAGGAAAACGCGGAGAAATTTATTAACTTTCTCTGCAGGCCGGATATTGCTCTTATGAATTTTGAGTATATCACATACTCTACGCCAAACACGGCGGCCAGGGAGATGATCGAAGATGAGGCTGTCCGCAACAGCGAGATCGCTTTCCCTGATCTTTCCGCTCTTCCTGAACTGGAAACATTCCAGTATCTTGGAAAAAAGGCAGACGAGATTTACGGAGAACTGTGGAACCAGGTAAAATCGTCCTGAGCCAAAAAGCTCAGGATGATTTCACAAAATGTTTTTCAATAAGGTTCAGAACGCCGTAAAGCATCATGGCGATGATACACAGGATCAGTATGGACATCAGTACGGTGGTAAGCTTAAAGGTCTGGCTGGAATAAATGATCAGATATCCCAGTCCGTGTCTTGCCCCGATGAATTCTCCGATGATGACGCCTACCAGACAGAGGCCGATATTCACTTTCATAACGCTCAGAATAAGAGGAACAGAGGACGGAAGGACGATTTTTGTCAGTTCGTCCTTTTTTGATCCTCCTAGAGTGGCGATCAGCTTAAGTTTCTCCGGATCGGTCCCGCGAAAACCTGTATACAGGTTAATGACGGAACCGAAAATCGCAACGGACATTCCGGCCACCACGATCGTCCGCATATTGGCCCCAAGCCATACGATCAGAAGAGGCGCCAGGGCGGATTTGGGAAGGCTGTTTAAAACCACCAGATACGGCTCAAGGACTTTGGAAAGCTTTGGGCAGGCCCACAAAAGGACAGCTGTTCCGATGCCTAAGGCAACTACAAGAAAAAAGCTGACCAGGGTCTCGGACAGAGTAATGCCGATATGGACGAATAATTCCTGGTTTCTGCTCATTTCGATGAAATTTCTGATAACCGCCAGGGGACTGCTGAAAATAAAGGAATCGATCCATCCCCTTCTTGCGGATATTTCCCAGAGAAGCAAAAAGCCCAGGAAGATCAAAATCCTGGACAGATTGATCATATATTTTTCCCGTTTTCTTTTGGCAAGGTATTTATTTTGTTCCGCGGAAAATTCAGGCATTCTGATTCAGCTCCTTCCAGATAAGATTAAAGTAGGATTTAAAGTCCGGGGCATTTCTTGAGGAAAGGGGAGTCCTGTTTTCGATATCCAGCTTTATGGAGATGATGTCGGCAACAGAGGCCGGTCTTTTTGTAAGGATAATGACACGGTCCGCCATGCTGATGGCTTCGGAAATATCGTGGGTTACCAGGATAGCCGGCTTTTTTTCTTTTTGAAGGATCGTACCGATATCGTCGCTTACATTCAGTCTGGTCTGATAATCAAGGGCGGAAAAGGGCTCATCAAGGAGAAGGAGATCCGGCTTCAGAGCCAGAGTGCGGATCAGGGCGGCCCGCTGGCGCATTCCCCCGGAAAGCTGGGAAGGCCGGGAGGAACGGAATTTGTCCAATCCGTAGATCCGCAGCATATTTTCGATATAGGAGAGCTTATCCACGGTGATCTCTTTCCGTATTTCCAGTCCCAGAAGTACATTTTTGTAGACAGTCCGCCATTCCAGAAGATGATCCTTCTGAAGCATGTAGCCGATACGGGGATCGCCTTTCAGGATGGGAGTTCCGTTCATCAGTACGGTGCCCTCCTCCGGACGCAAAAGACCGCAGATCACGTTGAGAAGAGTGGATTTTCCGCAGCCGGAAGGGCCGACTACAGCGAGAAATTCACCGGGCATCAGATCGAAGGATATATGCGAAAGGGCTTTTGTTTCCCCGGAAGGCGTATGATAAGAAAGAGATACATCTCTTACTTCCAGCAGTGGGTTCATGTAGATACCTCCATATTTTGTATATGTTTATGATATGCGCGGAAAGATTTTTGTGTTATGATAGCGTTAATGTACAAGGGGCAGCACGCTCCAAAACGCTAGATGCAACACAGGAAAAATGGAGGAAGACCAGTGAACAGAAATTATCAGAAAGAACTTGACAAGCTGATACAGACTATAGAAAAAGAAGAAAAAACTCCAAGGCTGTTCCTTCATAGCTGCTGCGCTCCCTGCAGCAGCTATGTGCTGGAATATCTTTCGGAATATTTTGAGATCACCCTGTTTTTTTATAATCCGAATATCTCTTTTAAAGAGGAATATGAGAAGCGGATCCGTGAGCTGCGGCGCATGACAGAAGAGATGGCGTTCCGGCATCCGGTGCATGTGGAGGAGGGCCCCTATGATCCGGAAAAATTTTTCCAGATGGCAAAAGGCCTGGAGGATGTTCCGGAGGGAGGCGAACGCTGTTTCCGCTGTTACCGTCTCAGAATGGAGGAGACCGCAAAACTGGCCAGGGACGGAGGCTACGATTATTTTACCACTACGCTTTCCATCAGTCCGCTGAAAAACGCGTCCAAGATCAATGAGATCGGGGAAGAACTGGGAGAGATATACGGGGTGGCTCATCTGCCCTCGGATTTTAAGAAAAGAAACGGCTATAAAAGATCTGTGGAACTTTCGGCAGAGTACGGCCTGTACAGACAGAACTACTGCGGATGTGTTTTTTCAAAAAGAGAGCAGGAGAAGAAAAGAGAAGCGGAAGGAAAATGAAAAAGACGCCCCGGGTTTTTTCTTTGAATTTTTCAGGAAGTATGATACACTGATAGCGTGCGGTGCGGCAGGCGGAAGAAAAGAAGCCTGCCTCCCGCGGGAATAAATTATATACAGAAATGAGGAAAATATATGGCACAGTTATGGGGAGGCCGTTTCACAAAGGAGACGGACAAGCTGGTTTACAATTTCAACGCGTCGATCTCGTTCGACCAGAAGTTTTATAAACAGGATATCATGGGAAGCAAAGCTCATGTGAAAATGCTTGCAAAGCAGGGAATACTTACAGAAGAAGAAAGAGACCAGATCCTTGAGGGCCTGGACGGTATTCTGAGGGATGTCGAGAACGGCAGCCTTGAGATCACCCCGGAATACGAGGATATCCACAGCTTTGTGGAGGCGAATCTTATCGACCGTATCGGAGACCCTGGCAAGAAACTTCACACAGGACGGAGCCGCAACGACCAGGTGGCTCTGGATATGAAGCTGTATGTCCGGGATGAGATCGACGAGATCGACGGGGAACTGAAGACACTGCTTCAGGAACTGCTTTCTCTGATGGAAAAAAACGTACATACATATATGCCGGGATTTACACATCTTCAGAAGGCACAGCCTGTAACGCTGGCCCACCATATCGGGGCGTATTTTGAAATGTTCCGCAGAGACAGGGAACGGATGGCTGATATCCGCAAAAGGATGAACCTCTGCCCGCTGGGAGCAGGGGCACTTGCGGGAACCACTTATCCTCTGGACAGAGAATACACGGCGCAGCTTCTTGGCTTTGACGGCCCTACCAGAAACAGCATGGACTCTGTATCGGACAGGGATTATGTGATCGAGCTTCTCTCCGCTCTTTCTACGGTGATGATGCATCTCAGCCGTTTTTCCGAGGAGATCATCCTCTGGAATTCCAATGAATACGGCTTTGTAGAGATCGACGACGCCTACAGCACCGGCAGCAGCATCATGCCCCAGAAAAAGAATCCGGATATCGCGGAGCTTCTCCGGGGAAAAACAGGCCGTGTGTACGGTGCGCTGATGTCCATCCTCACTACCATGAAAGGGATACCTCTCGCTTATAATAAAGATATGCAGGAGGATAAGGAGCTTACCTTTGACGCCATTGATACGGTAAAAGGCTGTCTCCGTCTTTTTGCAGGAATGATCTCCACTATGGAATTCCGCAGAGAAGTGATGGAAGCCAGCGCCAAAAACGGTTTTACCAACGCCACGGACGCAGCAGATTATCTTGTAAATCATGGCGTTCCCTTCCGTGACGCTCACGGAATTGTAGGGCGTCTGGTGCTTTTGTGCATTGACAGAGGGATTTCTCTGGACGAGCTTCCGCTGGAAGAGTATCAGAAACTCAGTCCGGCATTTCAGGAGGATATCTATGAGGCCGTAAGCATGAAAACCTGCGTGGAGAAAAGGGAAACTTACGGAGCGCCGGGACCTGAGGCAATGGAAAAGGTGATCAGGGAGAACAGGAAATATCTGGAAGGCTGAGGAAATCTGCGGAAAAGAAATAAAAAAATACTTGCATTTTTGGAAAAAGTGTTATAGTATTTACTAGAAAAACAAATGTATGCAATACAAAGACATCAGAGCGAGGAGAAGTATTATGAGTGAAAAACTGAGAGTCGGCATTTTAGGAGCTACCGGAATGGTAGGACAGAGATTTATTTCCCTTCTGGAGAATCACCCGTGGTTTGAGGTGGTGACTCTGGCAGCCAGCGCGAGAAGCGCAGGCAAGACTTACGAAGAGGCAGTAGGCGGAAGATGGAAAATGGACACTCCTATGCCGGAAGCTGTTAAGAAAATCGTTGTTATGAACGTAAATGAAGTGGAAAAGGTCGCTTCTACTGTGGACTTTGTTTTTTCTGCAGTAGATATGTCAAAAGAGGAGATCAAGGCGATCGAGGAAGAATACGCAAAGACGGAAACTCCTGTGGTTTCCAATAACAGCGCTCACCGCTGGACCCCGGATGTGCCTATGGTAGTTCCGGAGATCAATCCGGAGCATTTTGACATCATCGCTGAGCAGAAGAAGCGTCTTGGAACAGAAAGAGGCTTCATCGCAGTAAAACCCAACTGTTCTATCCAGAGCTACGCTCCTGTACTTACCGCATGGAAAGAATTTGAGCCTTATGAAGTAGTAGCGACTACATACCAGGCGATTTCCGGCGCCGGAAAGACCTTTAAGGACTGGCCGGAGATGGAGCACAATATTATCCCGTATATCGGCGGCGAAGAGGAAAAGAGTGAAAAAGAACCTCTGAAGCTTTGGGGCAAAATCGAAAACGGACAGATCGTTCCTGCCGCAGAACCGGTGATCACCTGCCAGTGCGTTCGTGTTCCGGTCCTCAACGGACATACGGCGGCGGTGTTTGTAAAATTCCGTAAAAAGCCAACAAAAGAGCAGCTTATCGAAGCACTGAAGAATTTCAGAGGAATCCCCCAGGAGCTTGAGCTTCCCAGCGCGCCGAAGCAGTTTATCCAGTATCTTGAGGAGGATAACCGCCCGCAGGTTGCTCTGGATGTGGACTATGAAAACGGCATGGGCATTTCGGTAGGACGTCTGAGAGAGGACAGCCTGTACGACTTTAAATTTATCGGACTTTCTCATAATACGGTAAGAGGGGCTGCAGGAGGCGCCATTCTCTGTGCGGAGACGCTGGCTGCACAGAAATATATTCAGGCAAAATAGCAGAAAGCCTTGGAATGGAATTTTTCATCAGGGACGGGAAATTTTACCCGTCCCTGATTGCACGTTTGTAGAGAACCATGTAAAATAGAAAGGACGACAGACTGACAAACTGATTTCAAAATATAGAATAAAGGAGCGAAAAATGGACG
>DWVA01000109.1 GCA_019120475.1 Candidatus Blautia intestinipullorum
AGAAGGTTCTTTCTGTTATGTGCTGGAAGACGGTGTGATCACAAGAAAGAATGTTACCACAGGACTCAGTTCTGACGACTATACGGAGATCCTTTCCGGCATCGGCGAAGGGGAGGCTGTGATCAGAGACCTTGGAACTCTGCAGGAGGGAATGCAGGCCCAGGCAGCGGATACTGGGGAAGAAACAGGAGAGGATGCCTGATGAACGGATTCTGTGAATATATAAAAATGGCTGTTCAGAATATCCGGGCAAATAAGGGGCGTTCTTTCCTGACGATGCTGGGGATCATTATTGGAATTGCCTCTGTGATCGCCATTGTTTCTATCGGCGAGGGAACAAAAAATCAGATGAACAGCGAAATAAGCGATATCGGAGGCGGACAGATCTACATAAGCTGCAGCTCGGACGCTATGTCGGAGGAGGAATGGATCCTGCCCGAGGATGTGGAAGCCGTACGGGAGCTGAAAAATGTTGAGGGCGTCAGTATTTCTGAAAGCTATGACGGCGAGACTGTTACCGGCAAAGGCACTTTCAGCCTTATGGTGACAGCAGAGGGACCGGACGCAAAAATGATCAATAATGCCAGCATGAAATATGGAAATTATTTCGGAGAGCAGGAACTGGAAGAAGCGAAAAATGTCTGTGTGATTTCAGACACAGACGCCAAACGGCTTTTCGGAACAGACGATGTAGTCGGTATGAGTCTGGACGTTACCTGTTATGATATGACGAAAAGCTTCCGGATCATGGGAGTTACTACGCAGAAGGAAAACGGTACTTTTGTCAGCTACACGTATGATGGAATGCCTGTATCAGTAAACATTCCGTATACGGCTATGAACGAATTGGTAGGAAATATGGACTTTTTTTATTCCATGACTGTACTGGCTGATACCAAAGTGGATTCGCAGATCGTAGCGGATCAGATCATCCACCTCCTGGAAAAGAGACACCAGAGCGCAGGGGACGATTATTTCCAGGTGGAGAATTTTCAGGACGTAATGAAAACTATGAATCAGATGCTGGGTATGGTAACTGCCTTTATTTCTTTTGTGGCAGGAATCTCTCTTCTTGTAGGGGGAATCGGCGTTATGAACATCATGCTGGTCTCTGTTACAGAACGTACCAGAGAAATCGGAATCCGGAAGTCCCTGGGAGCGAAGACCTCGTCCATTATGCTGCAGTTTCTGGCAGAAGCTGCTATTCTTACGGTAATCGGAGGGATAATCGGCATTATCCTTGGAATTGCAGGTGCCTACGGCATCTGCAGTGTGATCAGCGCCGGAATGGGAATGACGATTTCCCCGGGGATCACAATTCCTGTTATTTTAATGGCTACGCTTTTTTCCTGCGCGGTAGGTGTGTTCTTCGGCATTTATCCTGCCAGAAAAGCGGCAAAGCTCAGTCCTATTGAGGCGCTGAGAAGAAACTGAAGTTTTTGTTTCACAGTTTTTTCTTATTCTCATCACGAAGAGATCACATATCTTGTCTATAGTGTTTCTTGTAAATGAAGTAGCTGAAGTTCCTGAAGCATATGGAACAGAAGCGGCAGGAAATAAAAGTAGAAAGGACTTGATCGTTTATGAAACGGAGATATGCAGCAATGGTTCTGGGGCTTGCCCTTACACTCAGTTCAGTGAATTTTGCGTACGCTGCCCAGGATGCGTCAGCAGCAGAGGAAACTGCGGAAGCTGCAGCTACAGAAGAAGACGCTTCGGCAGATACGGATGCAGAGAAAGCGGATGAAAATGAAATTTATGGAGAAGTTACGGAGGTAGGCGAGGACAGTATTACGATCAACAAGGGAACACTGAACGCAGACTTTCTGAAAGATATGGGTGCAGCGCCTTCAGAAGAAACTTCCGGCAGCACGTCAGAAAACAGTACGGAAACTGCGGAAGCGGACAGCACAGCATCAGACAGCGAAGATACCGCAGAGACAGACAGTGCAGATACTGAGAAGACGGACAGCGAGGATACCACGGAGACAGACAGTGCAGATACTGAGAAGACAGACAGCACAGATGCCTCAGGGACAGACGATGCGGAGACGGAAAGTACAGATACGGACAGCAAGATGCCAGCGGACGGAAAAGCGCCGGGGTCTATCCTTGACCTGACTGGAGAGTCCCAGACAGTGACTCTGACAGATACTACTGTTTATGAGTGTGAAAAGGCGCCTGAGATGCCGGCGGACATACAGGCAGAAGCATCCGCTGATGCAAAAGCCGAGGAGGACGCATCTGGAGATACGGATACAGATAAAACCGCAGATACAGAGTCTGAGGATAAGGGAACTGCGTCAGACAGTAAAGACGGAGCGGATCAGGCAGATGAAAACGCCGCGGACGCGAAACAGAAGATCGAGACAGAGAGTATAAAGCTTGATGACATCAAGGCTGGTGATGTTGTAAAAATTACGCTGGATGAGGACGGAAACGCAGAGACAGTAACCGTGATGAATAATGGTTTCAGCGATGGAGAGAAGGCCGAGACACCTTCTTCAGACAGCGGCACAGCTTCCGATGACGCATCAGACAGCGGGGCTTCGGAAGATACATCAGACAGTACAGCTTCTGAAGAATAATTATATGAGATAAACTTGGAGAGAAACGTGAAAAGCGTTTCTCTTCTTTTGTAAAAGAGTAAACAAATTTTTTTAAAATATTTAAAAAAACATGTTGACAAAAATATAAATATAAAGTAAAATACATTTTGTTGCGAAGGAAATCGCAAGGATGTGCGTTTAGCTCAGCTGGATAGAGCGTTTGGCTACGGACCAAAAGGTCGGGGGTTCGAATCCTCTAACGCACGCTGTAAGATAAAAGGAATCTTGAGAAATCAGGGTTCCTTTTATTTTTCTGAAAAGCGAATCAAATAAAAATTTGTGTTACCTGGTGTTACCTAATAATTAATGAAAGGAGAAGCTTTAATTCTTGGCAGAAATACCAGATAGACATCTATACTTACCGAAAAAACAGAAGCACCGACAGTATTTCGCTGAATGGTGCTTTTATCCTTTTGGAAACGAGAGCGTAAAATTTTCTGTGTCTATGGGAAAAATTCTTCT
>DWVA01000110.1 GCA_019120475.1 Candidatus Blautia intestinipullorum
GGTAAGGCAACGGACTCTGACTCCGTCATTTCAAGGTTCGAATCCTTGTAGCCCTGTTGGAGAGCACTTCGGAAGAAGTGCTCTTTTTTCTATAAAAAACTGCGGAGGACATTATTTCATGATCATAAAACAATATATCAAAGATTTTGAAAAGCTCGGATTTGGAATGTTTGTACATTTCGGGATCTACAGTGTGCTTGGAAAAGGAGAATGGGCGAAGAAACTGCTGGCTATCAGCGATGAAGAGTATTATAAGCTGTGCGATGAATTTCATCCTGTTCCTGACTGGGCGGACAGGCTGGTGACTGCGGCGAAACAGGCGGGATGTAAATATATTACTTTAACCACCAGACACCATGACGGATATTCCCTTTACGACACCTGCGGACTGAATGAGCTGGACGCGCCTCATACCTGCGGCCGTGACCTTGTGAGAGAGTTTGTAGACGCATGCCGCCGTCAGGATATCGTTCCGTTTTTTTATCATACGCTTCTGGACTGGCATGAAGAATCCTATCGCACAGATTTTAAAGAATATCTGAAATATCTGCGGAAAAGCGTAGAGATCCTCTGTACAAATTATGGAAAGATCGGCGGCTTATGGTTTGACGGAATGTGGGATAAGCTGGATGAGGACTGGGAGGAAGATGCCCTGTACGGATGTATCCGGAAGCATCAGCCCGAGGCTATGATCATCAATAATACAGGACTCAGCGCCCTGGGAGAGCTGGGACATATTGAACTTGACAGCGTAACCTTTGAGAGAGGAAAGCCCCAGCCTCTGAATATGGAAGGAGCGCCAAAATATGTGGCAAGCGAGATGTGCCAGGTATTTGCCGATCACTGGGGATATGCGGCGCAGGATCTGAATTACAAGTCTCCAGCCGACATGATCCGTGATCTGGTACTTTGCCGCCGCTTTGGGTCTAATCTTCTGATGAATGTGGGACCGAAGGGAGACGGAACGCTAAGAGAGATGGATGCGGCAATCTACCATCTGATGGGAGAATGGATCAAGCTGAACGGAGAAGCCGTTTATGAGCCGCGTCCCTGTGATGTGAAAGTAGAAAATAAAAAAGATGATTTTCTTCTCAGGAAAGATAATACTTATTATCTCTTCTGCGACCATCTTCCCATGTCGGTAGATCCCAATGTGGGTCTTGTCCAGGAAGCGGAGTACCGGGATATTTTCTGTCTGGATCAGAGGATAAAGAAGATCACCTGGCTGGATAACGGAGAAAAAGTGGACTTTGAACAGAAGGACGGCAGGGTAACGGTAAAGACGGTTCCTTATACATACGGCAGGCAGCTTGTGGTCCGTGTGGCAAAAATTGAAACGGCTTGATTATTCTTTTTTAATGTGACAAAATAAAAGAAAAGCTGAGAAGAGGGAAGATTATGGCATATAGTTTTGGCGGCAGAGTCCGCTACAGTGAAATTGGCGAAAACGGGCTTCTTACTCTGCCTGGAATATTAAATTATTTTCAGGACTGCACTATATTCCATTCGGAAGATATCGGACTTGGAGTCGGGGTCCTGGAAGAAAGAAAAAGATGCTGGGTGCTTTCCGCCTGGCAGGTGATCGTCAACAGATATCCTGACCTGAGCGAAAAAATCAAAATTTCCACCTGGCCCTATGGATTCAGGGGATTTATGGGGATGCGTAATTTTACCATGGATTCGGAAGAGGGGGAGCGTCTGGCCTACGCAAATACTTACTGGTCTTTTATCAACAGTGAAACAGGACTTCCGGAAAAACTGACGGAGAGAGATATCAGCGGATATAAAAATGAAAAGAAACTGGATATGGACTATGCTCCCCGGAAAATCAGCTTGCCTTCCGGTTTTGAAACGGCAGAGCCGTTTTCCGTCCAGAAACATCACCTGGATACCAATCATCATGTAAATAATACACAGTATATACAGATGGCGATGGATTACGTTCCGGAAGGCTTCTGCATCAGGCAGATGCGTGCGGAATATAAGCAGCAGGCCAGACTGAACGATGTGATCATTCCGCAGAAATCTGTAGGACAGGATAAGATTACAGTTCTTCTGAATAATGAAAAGTCAGAGGCTTATGCAGTGGTGGAATTTCTGAAGGGATAACGGACTGCCACTCATAAACGCGCCTGAAACAGAAAAAACGGCTTGCATAGGCCGTATACGCTATAATAAAGGAGGTATGCATCAATGGGGAAATCGTATCAGAAACAATGGGTAGGGGTGTTTGGAGATCCGGTGGACGACAATCCTACGGTGGTCATGGAGCAGGCTGCTTTTGACTATGCGGAAATACCGATGGAATATCTTACCATCCAGGTAAAAAGAGGAGATCTGAAAGCCGCTGTGGAAGGGCTGAGGGCAATGAATTTTACGGGAATAAATATTACCATGCCCCACAAAGGAGAGGTTCTCCAGTATCTGGATCAGATATCTGAAAGCGCAAGAACAATGGGAGCTGTGAATACCGTTTACTGGAAGGACGGAAAGCTGACAGGCGAAAATACTGACGGAAAAGGTTTTCTGAAAAGCCTTCAGGACGGAAACGTATCAATAAAGGGAAAGAAAGCCTTTATCCTGGGAGCAGGCGGAGCCGCCAGAGCCATTGCGGTAGAGCTTGCGGGAGCAGGAATCGCTTCCATCTCTGTCGCGAACAGAAATGAAGAGCATGGACAGACCCTTGTTAAGATCATCAACGAAAAAACCGCGGCAGAGGGAAGATTTGTACTATGGAACACTACCCTTTCTATTCCGGAGGATACGGATATTCTGGTAAACGCGACGCCTGTTGGATTTACAGATGAAAAGAAACCTGACATTGATTATGACAGTCTGAAAGAGGGAATGAACGTCTGCGATGTAATACCGAACAAAGCCTGGACGCCGTTCCTTCTGGAAGCGAAAAACAGAGGGCTTCGTACCTTTAACGGACTGCAGATGCTTGTGAACCAGGGAGCCGTGGCATATGAACTGTGGACAGGCCGTCCGGCTCCGGTGGAAGTAATGCGCAAAGCGATGGAAAAGGAGTACGGCGTTATACTGCCCTGAGAAGGGAGAAAGGATTGTCAATTTCGCAGATTGTTCAAATAGAAAAAAAAATTTTTTTATTTGTGTATCGTTTTTTCGACAAAAAGGTGCTTGAGGACATCTGGAGAATCCTGTATAATTTTTTTAAAGAAAAAAATTATTTGTTATGAAAAGGTAGTAACATGAGCGGGATCAAGGATGTGGCAAAAAGAGCCGAGGTTTCAATATCAACGGTGTCTAATGTATTGAATAAAACAAAATATGTAAGTCCTGAACTGGTAAAGCGAGTAAACCAGGCTGTGGAGGAGCTTTCTTACGAGGTGAATCCTATTGCCCGCAGCATGAAAAACAAAGGGACAGGGCTGATCGGCGTTATTACGGAGGATTTATGCGGAGTTTTCTATCCATATGTCATTCGTGGGATTAATTCAGTAGCGGTAGAAAAAGGCTATCAGCTTCTGATCTGTGACGCTCAGGGAACATATGGAAGCCAGATAAAGAGGGAAAGAGAACTTTTCCGGCGTCTGATATCCAACAGAGTGGACGGCATTATTTTTGCCTCCACTGTGTCGGCGGAAAACCAGGAGGAGTATTTCCGTGAGCTGCTTAAGGAAGCCAACCGGTATAAAAGAACGCCTCTGATCAGTATGGAAAGAGATTTTACCAGTGTGGGAATTGATTCGGTATATTTTGATTCTTATGGAAACGCAAAAAAAGCAGTTCAGCATCTTATCGAATGTGGCTGTAGGAAAATCTGTCATATAACGGGAGCGCAGGATCTGGAGATTGCCCGGGATCGTGTCAGAGGATATAAAGACTGCATGGACGAGAATCATCTTCCGTACGATAAGGACATGATCGCAACAGGCGATTATAGTCATCAGAGCGGATATACGGCAATGAAAAAGCTTTTGGAGCAGGTGCCGGATATGGACGGAGTTTTTTGCGGAAACGATCAGATGGCTATTGGAGCACTGAAAGCGATCAAGGAAACGGGAAAAAGAATACCGGAAGATATTAAGATAATGGCTTACGACGATGTATTCCTTTCCAGTGTGGTAGAGCCGTCTCTTTCAACAATTCATATCCGTAAACGTCATACGGGAATAAAAGCGGCGGAAATCCTTTTCCACCGGCTTGAAAATCCGGAGGATGACAGTGACGTGCCGATAGGAATAAAAATGGATGCGAATCTTGTAATACGGCAGTCTACGATCGGAAAAGGGGAAACTGAAGACTGGAGTCTGATAGACTGGTAAGACAGAGGGGCGATAAGCCCCTCTTAACTTTTAGTTTTACTGAAGGGGAAGATGAAAAATTACAGTTGTACCCTTCTGAGGAGCAGAAAGAATCTTCATGTATGCTGTGGTTCCATAAAACAGTTTTAAACGTTCCTTTACGTTATTCAGGCCGATGGAATGAGAGGGATTTTTCTGTTCTTCCCGGCAGTGGTATATGTTTTCCAGATGATTTCCGGAGATACCGATTCCATTGTCTTTCAGTGAGCAGATCAGGACATTTTGCCTTTTTCTGATTGTAATCCATATATGAGGATTTGTGCTGCTTTCTTTAAAACCATGAAGAATAGAGTTTTCTATAATGGGCTGAAAAAGCATTTTCAGAATACGGCATTCATATACATTCTCTCTGGCATAAATATCTAATGCAATTTTCTGAGGGATGTGAAGCTGCATTACTTGAAGATATTCCTGTAAATATTCCAGCTCCTTACGAATTGTAAAATAATCGTCCCCCGTTTTTAAAGTCTTTTCCAGAAGTCTTCCGAAAGAGGAAATTGTATTGGCAACGTCTGTATCTTTGTTCAGAAGAGCCATCCATTTAATATTATTCAGCGTATTAAACATCAGATGAGGATTAATCTGAGACTGAAGAATCATATATCGGAATTTTTCCTTTTCATTTTCCTGTTCCAGAAGTTTCTGCTGTTGTGTTTGTGTACGTTCAAAAAGGATAGCCAGCTTTTTTGTCATGTGATTAAAGCTGTTGCCCAGATCTGTCAGTTCATCGGCAGAACGGCTGTAAAACCGGCAGGAAAAATCACCCTTTTCTACCCGTATCATCAAATCTTTAAGTGTGCGTATAGGTTTTAGAAAAGAATGAAGGATTACAAGAACAGCAGCAATCAGACTCATAGCTACCAGAATGTCAATTCTGAGAAAGAGACTGCTGTAGGATACTTCCTGATACAGCACCTTTTTGGGTATCATGGAAATAAAATTCCATCCGTTATAAAGAGTACTGGACAGAATATAATTATCTGAAGGATCTTGCAGATAAGAATCGTAGGGCTGTCCTATCAGATCCTTGTCTTCTGCGGAAATAATTATTCCTTCAGAATCACACAGAAGATGTATACTTTCTTCATAAAGGGTAGAAGACTGAAGAATCCGGAACAGTTTCTCCTCATCTACAATAAGGATTGCTTTGCCCAGATATTGCTTTTTATAATTTCTTATATTTTTTCCGATACAGAGAACCTTCTTATCGGAATCGCTTCCAAGTTCTTTCATTGAGCTTGAAAAATATGTATAATTGAGATCATTTTCTTCTATTTGATCAAGATATTGCTTCGTCTGATCCACATTCCATACAGAGGGATCATTAATGTAATAAGTGCTGTATGTACTGCCTTCTTTATCCAGAATCAGAAAATCTACAGAACAGTAAAAAACATATCTCTGGTACTGTGAGGTAAGGTTATCAATATAGATAGTTGCCTTGAGTTCATCATTAAAAGTTGTTTTCTTCATTTCCAAAGCCTTGTACAGAGCAGAATCTGTGGAGAGAATATTCAGCGTTACCCCCATTTCCCGCATAAGTGTTTTTAAAGTATTATCTACATTTACTACAGCGTTTTGAAACGCAAAATCTGTATTTTTTAAAAGTTGTTTTTCCAGTTGGAGCTGGAGTACAATATTGATTGCCATTACAGGGATAATGACAAAAAGAAGGATACAGAGAGTGATCTTGCTCTGAAGACTGTGAAAATATTTTTTCATGAAGTACCTCCCTGTCTGTAATGGTTCGGCGGCATACCGGTAAATTTTTTAAATACTTTGCAGAAATAGCCTGTATCGCTGAAACCTGTCATTTCTGCAATTTCCGCGATTGTATATCTTTTATCCGCGTGTAGAAGTTCTTTGGCTTTGGCGATACGCTGGTTTGTCAGATAGTCGCTGAAAGAATGACCGGTTTCTTTCTGAAAAAGATAGCTCAGATGATTTTTGCTCATATGAATGTGAGAAGCCACATCTGATAAAGAAAGATTATCCTGATAATGAATTTCTATATACCTTAAAGCATCTGCTATATCGGAACGTATCTTTCTGTGATCCTGTATGTTTGGTACAGAATGGACAGAAGCGGTATCCTGTTCCGATAGGATTTTCTGAGATACATCCCGAATAACTTCTGAAATTTCATCAGGAGTGGCGGAAAGCTTGAGGATATAATCACGCACTCCTTTTTTGAATGCGTCCCGCACATAATTATAATCTTCATGACAACTCAAAATAATAATATTTGTTCTTATATTCAGCTCCTCCAGTTTTTGGATAAGTTCCATTCCACTCATTTCCGGCATAATCATATCAAGAAGAACAATATCAGGAGCTTTCTGCTGAATGATTTCCAGAGCTTCTCGTCCGTTGGCGGCTTCACCGATAAGAGTAAGATGCAGGCCTTTCCAGTTTATACAGTTTATGAGTCCTGTTCGGACAATAAATTCATCATCTACAATTAAGACTTTCAGCATAAATAAACTCCTTTTAATACAGAAAAAGGTTTTATGGAATATACATATTATACAATATTTTTAGAATGTTTAACAACAAATACAAAAAGAACGTAATATTTTACCATTTTTTCATGATTTTTTCCAAAGATTGGTGGAAATCCATATTATTTTACAATTTTGGCATAGATATATTCATTGTAGGAAAATAAAAAATATGTGAGAATAATTTTACCAAATAACAAGAGAAAAGGAGGAAAAAGAATGAAAAAAAGATGGAAGAAACTGTTGAGCGTAACTTTAAGTGCCTGTATGGCAATGCCCTTTATTTCTGCGGTACCGGCGGCAGCGGAATCGAAAAAAACAATCAGAGTCTGGTACTGGGAAGACAATGACGGCTCTTATGAGGAGGCGTATTCTACCTGGAGCGAACAGTATCCGGATGTAAATTTGGAATTGGAAGCAATTCCATGGAACAGCTATCATGACACGCTGATTGCAGCGGCGGCTTCAGGAGACCTTCCTGATGTGTACAAGATTCAGCCGACCTGGATTCCTGAGTTGGTAAGCCTGGGGGCAGTGGAAGGTCTTGATGAGTATATAGATTCCTGGGAGGATAAAGACACTATTCCGGAAAGTATGTGGGAATCCGCAAGGGCAGGACAGGAAGAAACTTATGCATGGCCGCACAGTCTGGTAGTTCTGTATCTGTACTGCAGGAAATCATATTTTGAGGAAGCAGGCCTGGAATATCCCGAAACGATGGACGAGTTTTATGAGGCGTGCGAAAAGCTTACGAAAGATACTGACGGGGATGGCGCTACAGACGTATATGGATTCAGTATGAGAGGAGCAAGAGGCGGACATTTCATGTGGGCAGGACTTACATTGAATTCCGGAACAGACTTTTTTGACAGTGAAGGAAATGTTGCTTTAAACACACCGGAAATGGTAGAAGCAAATCAAAAATATCTGGATATTTACTTAAACGGATGGGCTCCGAAAACAGCGCCTACAGATGGATATACAGAAATTGTACAAAATTTTGAAAGCGGCGTAACGGCTATGTTGATTCACCATCTGAATTCGGCAAAAGAAATCACGGAAGTTCTTGGAGATGATGTGGATGTAGTGGCGCTTCCGGAAGGAGATGCGGGCAGATATCTTCCAAGTGAGCCATGTCACTGGGCACTCTCTCCAAACAGCGAAAATAAAGAGGAAGCAGTGAACTTTCTGAAATATTCTACAGGAGAGGAAGCGCATAAAGCGCTGTGCAAAAGCGCCGGTCTTGTTCCTTTCGTATCGCCGGTTACAGAAGATCCGGAATTTACAGAAGATAAATTCTGCGCGGCATCAATGGAATATCTGGATGATGTGAAAACTTTCCCTGTAGTAAATACTTTTGGAGACTGGTCTGAGACAGTCTGGCCGCAGACAATGCAGCGGGCTATGATGGGTGAAATAGATAGTGCGGAAATGATAGAAATTCTGGCGGACAACCTTGCAGGAGAATGAGGGATTGTTGGGGCTGTCGCACTGCTAATCACTTAGTGCGGACAGCCCCTGGCTTTATTTTTTGATATTACAGGGGGATACATTATGAAATCAAAGAAAAAATTTCAATACCAGCCCTATCTTCTCCTTGCTCCCGCTATTCTGATCGTGGTTCTTATTATTGGATATCCGGTGGTAAGGGCAATCGTTTTAAGCTTATATAAATATAACCTTACAGATCTTCAGGGAGTGGAGTTTGTAGGACTTCAAAATTATATTGACATTTTAACAAACGACCCCGCTTTCTGGCCGGCTTTTAAAAATACGGTAATCTGGGTGGGAGTTACAGTAGCGGCACAGCTTTTATTGTCTCTGCTGTTGGCGAATATTCTGAACAAAGCTTTTTTGGGAAGAGGTCTGGTACGCTCGGTGGTACTGATTCCATGGGTAACCCCCTGTGTGCTGATCTCGCTGATGTGGGCATGGATTTTTAACGGAAACTATGGTGTTATGAATGAAATCCTGAAAAGACTGCATTTGATTGACGAAAATATAGCATGGATCGCACAGCCGGATACAGCTCTTTGGGTACAGATTCTTGCTATGATATGGCAGGGAATTCCGTTCTTTACCATTATGATCCTTGCGGCTATGCAGTCGGTGCCGCGGGAACTATATGAATCGGCAAGTGTCGATGGAGCTTCCCGGATCAAACAGTATTTTCATATCACTCTTCCCGGCATTGCTTCTACGATTGTTTCCACTGTTATGATCCGTTTGATCTGGGTATTCAATAATGTGGACATCATTTATACTATGACAGGAGGAGGACCGGGATACAGCTCTCTGACACTTTCGGTATATACCTATCAACAGGCGCAGAAGTCAATGAAATTTGGATATGGAAGCGCTGTAGCAATTATTGGCGCATTATTTATGGCTGTAGTAATTTTTATTTATCTGAGACTTACAAGAGAACAGGGAGGTATGATAAGCAAATGAGAGAAAAAAAGAGTATATGGACGTTTTATATACCTCTCGTATTTTTCATGGTGGTAGTTCTGTTTCCGTTTGCCTGGATATTTTTGACTTCTTTAAAAGAAGAGAAAGAAATGTTTTCTGCAGAATTCCATTTTCTTCCTTTGGCGCCTACACTGAACAGCTATCGGGAACTTTTTGAGAAGACGGATTTTCTTCAGAATATGTGGAACAGCCTGATTGTTTCTTTTGCTACGGTGTTGATTGCGGGAGTTGTTTCTTTTCTGGCAGGCTATGCTCTTTCACGGTATCGGTTTAAGATGAGAAACGGTTTGATGTATTTCTTCCTGCTTCTTTATCTTGTTCCAAGCACCTTGTTATTGATTCCGCTGTATACGATTTTTAATAACATGGGGATACTTCATACGCGGCTGTGTCTGATTATTGCATACAGTACATATTCTATACCTTATGCGGTATGGCTTACGACAGGATTTATCAATCAGGTGCCTTTTGAACTGGAGGAAGCGGCGGCACTTGACGGATGTAATCTTTTTCAGAGGATGACCAGGATTGTTCTGCCTCTTTTAAGACCGGCAATGGTGGCTTCTTTGAGCTTCATCTTTATTACATCATGGAACGAATACACTTATGCCAATATGTTTACAAACAAACAATCCAGAACAGTGACTGTGGCCTTATCCAACTTTATGTCACAGTACAATATCCGGTGGGATCTGATTACAGCAGGCGGAATTATCGTAGTCATTCCAGTGGTTATCATGTTTGTGATTGTACAAAAGGATCTGATTGCCGGATTGACAGCAGGAGGAGTGAAAGGATAGGTGAAAAAATGAAGAATATGGACCAGATATGCTATATAGTACATGAACCGGATAATGTTGCCACTGCCATGGCAGATATAGAACCGGGAAAGGTGTGCCTTACAGGTGAATGCGGCAGAACCGGAAATGAACTTACAGCGCTTCAGTCTGTTCCTTTTGGACATAAAATTGCTCTTAAAGATATGGATGAAGGGGAAGAGATTATTAAATATGGTGTCTGTATCGGACTTGTTACAAAGAAAATCAGAAAAGGAATGCATGTTCATCTTCACAATATGAAAAGTGCTTACGATTTTCGTTCGGCTGAATTGGATCCGGTAACTATTCATGCAAGAGATATTGAATATAAAGTGTACTAGGAGGAATGAAGGTGAAAGAAGAAATTTTGTGTCAGGGGTACCAGAGAAGAAACGGGGAAAAAGGCATACGGAATAAAGTGCTTATTGTTTTTACAGTGGAATGCAGCAAACATGTATGCCGTAAGATTGCCGAACATTTTCAGGATCTGGGAGAAGATGTGGAGACAGTGGGATCCCATTCCTGCCTTCATAATCAGGTAAATATCAGAAGACTTCTGAAATATTGTACGCATCCCAACGTAGGAGGAGTTCTGGCGGTGGGACATGGATGCGAGTACACATATCCTTCTCTGTTGGCAAAGACTGCAGAAAATACAGGAAGAGAGGCTGCTTGGTTTTATCAGCAGGAAGCTGGAGGAACTCAGAAAAGTATTGCAAAAGGGATATCTATTGTACAAAATATGCTGGAGAAACTGAAGGAAGTTCCAAGGGTTCCTATGTATATCAGTGATCTTGTAATCGGTGGAGAATGCGGAGGTTCCGATTTTACTTCGGGACTGGCAGGAAACGCGTTGGTGGGCAGTGTATTTGACTATATAGTGGATCATGGAGGAACGGCGATATTTGAGGAATTGAGTGAAGGAATCGGACTAAGGGAGTACCTGGCAGGACGGGGAATAAACGAAAAAGTGAAAACCGATATCAGAAACGCTTATGATAAAACCGTTGATTTTTGTTCTGCCTATGGTCAGTTTTCTATTGCCCCGGGAAATATGGATGGAGGTCTGACTACCATTGAGGAAAAAAGTATGGGAGCTATGGTGAAAAGCGGAAGGAGACCGATCCAGAGTGTTTTGAAGATTGCTCAGACACCGATCCGCAAGGGCCTGCATCTTCTTGACGTGATTCCGGACGAAAAACTGGAACCGGCCCATTTTATCGCGGCGGATCCATCAGATATGCTGGATCTTATCGCGGCGGGCTGTCATTTAGTATTTCTTGTAACAGGAAGAGGCCATGTGGTAGGAACTCCAGTAAGTCCGGTAGTAAAAGTAACAGGAAATCCCAGAACATATGAGAAGATGGAAGATGATATTGATTTTTGTGCAGCAGGTCTTCTGGACGGTTCAGAAAAAATGTCAGATATGACGCAGAGAATGATAGGACTGCTTACGGAAATATGCAGGGGAAAACAAAGTAATGCAGAAAAAATGGGGCATAGAGAGGGAATATTGTATTTTAATTTTCAGGATCCTGTCCATGTACCAAAGTGCTGGGAGTTTTAAGATGAAAAAAATACAGACAGACGATACAGATTTTATGGAAAAGAGCCCGGAAGCAAAAATAAAAGGAATTATCCCTCCATTGGTTACGCCGCTGGACAGAAAAGGGAGGGTGGATGAAGAATCTCTGGAAAAATTGATAAGCCATTGTATTCAGGGAGGAGTTTCCGCTCTTTTTATACTAGGATCCTGCGGCGAAGGATCTGTGCTGACAGATTTGCAGAAAAAAACTGCTGTTCGCTGTGCATTAAAGGCAGCAGAAAATAAAATTCCTGTTCTAGTGGGAGCTCTGGAAACATCATCGCAAAAAATTCTGGAGGAAATAAAAAGTTATGAGGATATGGGTGCAGAATATTTTGTTTCAGCGGTACCCTATTATCTTACTCCGGAAACACAGACAGAGATTTTTCATCATTATCGCTTTCTGGCGGAACATATAGAAGGAAAATTGATTGCATATAATATTCCGCCTTATGTCCACTGCAGCATTCTTCCGGAAACTATGAAAAGACTTTTGGAAATCCCCAAAATAATCGCAGTCAAGGACAGTACAGGAGACTGGAGTCTGTGCCAGAAAGCTCTTTTTTTGAATCCGCAGGGCGGCATACTCAGCGGTAATGAGGAGTTATGCGGGGCGGCTATGTTGTTCGGAGCAGAAGGATGCGTTCCCTGTCTTGCAAACGCATATCCTGCTTTCTATTCAAAAATGTATCAGTATGCCAGAGAGAAAAATATAGAAAAAGTTATAGAATATCAGAAAGCCATTGTAGAAATAAAAAAAGTTTTGAGTTTTACTGAAAATTGGATTGCCGCAGTAAAATATCTTTGTGCCAGGAAAGGGTTGATCCAGCCTTATACTGCACGCGGCATTCCTATGATAAATGAAGCAGAGCAGAAAAGAGTAGAAGCGTTTTTGGCAGATAATGAAAAATTATTAATAAAGAACTGATCATCTGAATGAGAAGACTGCAGTAAGTCTTGAGTTGCTGCAGTTTTCTTTTGCAGGAAAACGGATTAAAGTGAGTAAATAAAAAATGTTAAAATATTCAAATAAAATAGAAAATATTATAAATAATTT
>DWVA01000007.1 GCA_019120475.1 Candidatus Blautia intestinipullorum
CGGATAATCGCCCTCTACCTCAAAGTCCACAACAATACCATTTTCATCACGGATAGTTTTTACTTTCGCGTACTTGATAGCGGAAAGGGAGTCTGTGATTACAGAAAGTCCCGCAATACCTGTCGCAAACCATCTGGTCACATTTTTATCGTGAAGAGCCATCTGGATACGCTCGTAGCAGTATTTATCGTGCATGTAGTGAATGATATTCAGCGCGTTCACATATACGTGGGACAGCCAGCGGCTCATATCGTTGTAGCGGTCCATAACCTCGTCGTAGTCCAGATACTCGGAAGTGATGGGGCGATACTTCGGTCCCACCTGCTTCTTGGTGATCTCATCCACACCGCCGTTGATGGCGTAAAGAAGGCATTTCGCAAGGTTTGCCCGGGCGCCGAAGAACTGCATTTCTTTTCCCACTCTCATGGAAGATACGCAGCAGGCAATAGCGTAATCGTCTCCGTGGGTAACTCTCATCAGATCGTCGTTCTCATACTGGATAGAGGAAGACGCGATGGAGGTCTTCGCGCAGAAACGTTTGAAATTTTTCGGAAGTCTGGTAGACCACAGAACCGTAAGGTTCGGCTCCGGAGCCGGTCCAAGATTCTCCAGTGTATGAAGATACCGGAAGGACATCTTTGTTACCATGCTTCTTCCGTCGATTCCCATTCCGCCGATAGACTCTGTTACCCAGGTAGGGTCGCCGGAGAACAGTGCGTTGTACTCAGGAGTTCTTGCGAATTTTACCAGGCGGAGCTTCATGATAAAGTGATCGATAAATTCCTGGATCTGCTCCTCGGTGAACGTTCCGTTCTTCAGATCTCTTTCCGCATAAATATCAAGGAAGGTAGAGGTCCGGCCCAGGGACATCGCCGCGCCGTTCTGTTCCTTAATGGCTGCAAGATAACCGAAATACAGCCACTGAATAGCCTCCTGTACATTTGTGGCAGGTTTGGAAATATCATAGCCGTAAATCGTACCAAGCTGTTTCAGTTCTTTCAGGGCCTTGATCTGCTCGGACAGTTCCTCTCTGTTGCGGATAACATCCTCGTACATATTGCTTCGTGTTCCGGCCTTTTGCTCTTCTTTATCCTCGATCAGCCTGTCCACGCCGTAAAGCGCCACGCGCCTGTAGTCGCCGATGATACGTCCGCGGCCGTAAGCGTCGGGCAGACCTGTAATAATATGGCTGGAGCGGCAGGCGCGCATTTCCGGGGAATATGCGTCAAATACGCCGTCGTTATGTGTTTTGCGGTACTTTGTATAAAATTCAACGATTTCAGGGTCAACGTGGTATCCGTTGTCTTCGCAGGCTTTCACTGCCATACGGATTCCGCCATTTGGCTGCAGTGCCCGTTTAAAAGGTTTATCTGTCTGAAATCCGACGATTTTTTCTTTTTCTTTGTTCAGGTATCCCGGTCCATGGGAGGTGATGGTGGAAATGATGTGGGTGTCCATGTCCAGAACACCGCCTTTTTTGCGTTCCTCCTCGGACAGCTCCATTACCTGCGCCCATAATTCTTTTGTGGTTTCTGTAGGTCCGGCAAGAAAAGACTCGTCCCCGTCATAGGGGGTGTAATTTTTCTGGATGAAGTCGCGGACATTGATTTCCTTTTCCCATACGCCTCCTGTGAATGAATCCCATTCCTGTCTCATAAGTTTCCTCCTTGACTTTAATTAAGTGCAGTTATATGTAACTCACATCTTATGCCAACAATATATAGTATATCAGTGGTTTCAGTCAAGGTATATATTGTACTAATTCAAAAACATAGGCAGGGGCAATGTATAAAATTAAATACTTGATATAATCTGGGGTGATATGAAATTTACTCGCAAAAAAAATATTTAATTTTTTCCAAATAAGTTTTTTGCTCTTTTTGGAATAATGAAAGGAGTTGGCCTGTTTTACCAAACTCCCGGTATTCTTTAAGCCCCTCTAAATATTCAGGCCGATACTGATCTTCTATGATGATTGGTACTAAGCCTGATTTCAGGCATTCGCGGAATAAAATAAGCCTTCCAGTCCGACCATTTCCATCCTGGAAAGGATGCAGGGACTCATAACGCGCATGGAATTCTGCCATTACTTCCAGAGTTTTTTCTGATCCATGGTACCATTCCAGAAGCTCACGCATTTTTTCCGGTACCTCTTTGGGAAGAGCCGTTTCATACATCCCGACCATATTGGGCCGTTTTTTATAATCTCCGATAGCATAGCCGTTGGCCCGGTCTTCAAACACGCCGCTTTTAAGCTCAAAGTGGAACGCCTTAATGAGTTCCTCAGTTAAAGGCTCCTCCAGGGTGTCGATCATCTTATTGAACATCAGAAAATGGCCGTTGGTTTCTTCCTCTCAATTTGAAAACGTTCAATTAAAGTATTAAGATCCATATTTTTGTGTAGGACTAATACAGACGATCCTGCGTTCCTCCTTTCACACCATTATACTTTCTTAAAAAGAAAAAGGGCAGTAGGGATTTTTAATGCCCGGAAGGTTTCTTTTCCACCATATTTTTTTCTGTAGTCAGATCTGCGTGAAGCAGGGCGGCAAAAATAACGCCAAAGGGAAGTAGAGTGATCCAGATCGCTTTTCCCACAAAAAGATTGCAGAATATCGTTCCCGCCACTGCCCCCAGAAGGAAATAGACGAGCATTCCCAGATGCCGCATCAGTTTTTCGCGGAAAGGCTTTTCTTTGTCATGTAAATGCTGCAGCTCCTTAGCGAGTCCAACTCCGATCTGGCGGATATGATTTGTGGCAAAAGTAGTCGCCACCGGAATACCTTCCGCCTGACGAAAAGTATTATACTGCATGGACGCAATAAAGTTTATGGTTACCTGGGAGATCTGGACAGGAGCCGATTCCGGCACGAAGCCAAGACAGGCAACCGCCAGCATTTCTATTCCGATCAGCAGAGTATCCCACCTTACAGGCAGACGGTGCTTGACAGGGTTCGGCACCAGCTCCGACAAAAAAGCTCCCATAAGATAAGCTGTGATAGGAATCAGATAGTAAAAACCCTCTTCCCATTTTCCGGCTCCCAGTGCCATTCCCATCAAGACCACATTGCCTGTCTGCGCGTTGCAAAATACATTTCCACGCAAAAGATATGTATATGCGCCGAAAAATCCGGCTACTGTCATCAATGTATAATAGATCCATCTCCGTTCGCACATGAGATAATATCTGTCCTTAACCTGTTCTTTTTTATTCATAATAATTCTCCGTAATTTTCAGTGTCAATGTACAAGGGGTAACATACTCCAAGCCGCGTAATCTCAGTGATTTTCAGCGCTATCCTCAGTCAGCGTATCCCCATCTTCTCAGATCATCAACTGGTTTGTCAGCATTTCTCCTGCAAACACGGCGCAGATTCCTAAAGCAACACTTAACCCCCCATATAAAATGCAGACGCCAAAATTCCCTTGCCTGATCAATCCTTCCGTTTCCAGAGCGAAAGTGGAAAAGGTGGTAAATCCCCCGCAGATCCCGGTTTTCAGAAATAGGACAAGCCGCGGATCCAGATCATGATTCTTCAGGGCTGCTGCTGTTATTACGCCGATCAGAAATGAGCCGAATATATTTATAACAAAAGTTTTTACCGGAAACAGGGTACTTTCATTTACCGGAATCAGACCGATCAGATACCGGCATACCGACCCGATAAAACCACCCAAACCTACTGCGATACATTCAATCACTGTTCTCCTCCTTCGTTCCTTTTATAGATTCTGCTGCCAGTCCTTTCCTGATTATATCATCTTTATTAAAATATGCAAATTTTTCATTCTCCGGAGATAGCATCGATAATCTTTT
>DWVA01000111.1 GCA_019120475.1 Candidatus Blautia intestinipullorum
CTGGATTCCTCCCAGAAGTATGTGGTCATATACGCTTCCTCAAACTGATCTGTTTTTTCCTGTATAATGATTTTTTCATGGATCATTAGATGTGCGCTCCTTTTCTTATCTGATAGCCGTTTTTCTGAAAGGAAACGGCGTTTTTCTTATTATAACAGGGAACGGCTGCCCGCACAATCGCCGCAGATTTTTTTTGCGCTTCTATTTATTCCATGCTATACTGTTACAAAAAAAGGAGTAAACGACATGGCTTTTGACGGAATTACGATTGCGGCAATGGTCCGGGAACTTCATCAGAACCTGGACGGAGGCCGTTTCAACAAAATCGCCCAGCCGGAACCGGACGCTTTAGTGATCACGGCGAAAGGAGCAAACGGCCAATGCAGGCTGCTTCTCTCCGCCAGCGCCTCTCTCCCGCTGATTTATTTTATAGACAAAAACAAACCAAGTCCCCTTACGGCGCCGAATTTTTGTATGCTTCTTCGTAAACACATCGGCAGCGCAAGGATCAGCGGCATACGTCAGCCGGGACTGGAAAGAGCGATTGAATTTGAACTGGAACATTTAAACGAGATGGGGGATCCCTGCAGAAAAATTCTGATCCTGGAACTGATGGGCAAGCACAGCAACATTATTTTCTGCGATGAAGACGGGAATATTCTGGACAGCATCAAACACGTCTCTTCCCATATGAGTTCTGTCCGGGAAGTTCTCCCGGGAAGGAAATATTTTCTTCCGCAAACGCAGGAGAAGCTGGATCCTCTTACTGTCAGCGAAGAGGAATTTATAGAAAAAGTATGTAAAAAGCCCTGCAATATATCCAAGGCACTCTACACCTCACTGACAGGACTTAGCCCGCTGATTTCGGAAGAAATCTGCTACAGGGCGTCTATCGACGGAAACGACGGGGCTCTTTCGCTGAATGAAACCGCCTGCATCCATCTTTATCATACCTTCCAGAGACTGATAGAGCAGGTAAAAGAGGGCGATTTTACCCCGAATATCATCTACCGGGGGCAGGAACCTGTGGAATATGCCGTTCTGCCTCTGACTCAGTTCGGCCCGGAATACCACAGTCAGGAATTTCCTACGGTTTCCGCTATGCTGGACACTTATTATTCCTCGAAGGATACCCTTAACAGGATTCGCCAGAAATCTTCTGACCTTCGAAGGATCGTCCAGACTGCGCTTGAAAGGAACAGAAAGAAATACGCGCTTCAGCAGAAACAGATGAAGGATACGGCAAAAAAGGATAAATATAAAGTATATGGAGAACTGATCAATACTTACGGTTACGGCCTGGAAGAAGGAACCCGTTCCTTTCAGGCACTGAACTATTATACAAACGAGGAGATCACGGTTCCGCTTGATCCGGCTTTGACGCCTTCGGAAAACGCGAAAAAATACTTTGACCGTTATGGCAAGCTGAAACGGACGGAAGAGGCGCTTATTGAGCAACTGGCGGAAACAGAGTCGGAGATCGAACATCTGGAATCCATCTCCAACGCTCTGGACATTGCCAGAGCCGAAAGCGATCTCAGCCAGATCAAAGAAGAGCTGACTGAATACGGCTTTATCAAAAAACACTCTTTTTCCAAGAAAGGTCAGAAAATGCAGGCGAAATCAAAGCCTCTTCACTATATATCCAGCGACGGCTACGATATTTTCGTGGGAAAAAACAATTATCAGAACGACGAACTGACTTTCAAAACGGCCACAGGAAACGACTGGTGGTTTCATGCGAAAAAAATGGCCGGTTCTCATGTGATCGTAAAGACTCCCGACGGAGAGCTTCCGGATCGTACCTTTGAGGAAGCGGGACGGCTTGCCGCCTATTATTCCAAAGGACGTACCGCTCCTAAAGTAGAGATCGACTATATTCAAAAGAAACATGTGAAAAAACCGGGAGGAGCTAAGCCGGGATTTGTAGTATACTATACCAACTATTCTCTTATGGCAGAACCGGATATTTCCGGTATTAAAGAAGAACATTAAAAAAATCCCCGGCCGAAAAGCCGGGGACCTTCGATAGATTTATTCCTGTTCCATAGCCTTATTGATCTGTGCCTCGCAGGAACGCATAGCTTCCAGAGTTTTCTCAAAAAGTTCCGTAAGCTCCCATCCCAGCATGTCCGCTCCCTTCTGGATGATCTCGCGGGAGCATCCTGCCGCAAAGCGTTTGTCCTTAAATTTCTTCTTGATACTTTTCACTTCCATATCCATAACGCTTTTGGACGGACGCATTAAAGCCGCCGCCCAGATCAAACCTGTCAGCTCGTCTGCGGCAAACATGATCTTTTCCATAAGGAGCTCAGGTTCAACGTCAGAACAGATTCCGTATCCATGGCTGCATACTGCATGGACCAGCTCCTCGGAAGCTCCGATCTCCGCCAGCAGTTCCGGCGCCTTTTTGCAGTGCTGATCCGGCCATTTCTCAAAATCCACGTCATGAAGCAGTCCTGCGATCCCCCAGAATTCTTCGTCCTCCTGGTTTTCTTTTGCGAACCATCTCATGACGCCTTCTACTGTTAACGCATGCTGGATGTGAAAAGGTTCCTGATTATACTTTTTCAGAAGAGCCATAGCTTCCTCTCTTGTAACATTGGCATTCATAATATTTACTGTTCGTATACTGGAAGAAACGTTTGTCCCTTTGTATATGAACGCTGCCTCCTCTCTAGCATAAATTCTGCATTTTTTATTGTACTCGCAATTTTGCACATTATCAAGTTAAAGTTTTTCGGACACCTGTCTCTTCCTGTACGCTGCAGGCGTCATGCCGTAAAAGCGCCGGAAGGAGGCGATAAAGGCGCTTGGAGATGGAAACTGCAGTTGACAGGCAATATCCGTAACTGTTTTATCAGAAGATTTTAAAAGCGCCTCTCCCGCCTGCAGGCGGTATCTTAATAAATATTGATATGGAGAATAACCTGTATACTTCCGGAAGCACCGGAGACACTCCGTTTTACTCACATTTCCGGCAGCGGCGATATCTTCCAGACTCAGCGGATTTTGATAATTTTCATGGACAAAGGCCAGAAGCGCGCAGATCCGGTCGTGATCCTTTTTGCGTATATGCGGCAAATGATCCTTTTCCATCAGAATATGGACTGTTTCCAGCCAGAGCGCGGCAATAGAGAGGGACAGTTCATATTCCCGGAAATCGTCTTCCTTCTTTTCAAAGTAAAGCACGTCCAGTTCTTTCAGTTTCTTCAGAGCCTTCTCTGCTCCATTATTTCCCGGAGACAGAGCCAGGTACATCACCGCCGGATTTTTAATGATCCGCTCTACCTGCTTTTCCTCCATGGCGCTTTCTGAAAAAAATCCCAGCATTTTTGGCGGTATCAGAAAACTGTGGTAATGGCAGTCCTCTTTTTCCGTGATCCGGTGCAGCACGCCGGAATTAAGAAACATACAGCTTCCGGCAGACAGATCGCATTCCTCTTCCCAGATTTTAAAATGCACAGCTCCTTTTTTGATATATACAAACTGAACTTCGTCATGCCAGTGAAGGACACGGAAACCTTCGTTATAAGGTTCACAGTGTTCTCTTCTCACATCCAGCACAAGAAGAGGAAACTTTGTGCTGTGATAAGGATTATGAGAATAAACAGGTCCGGACGGCTGTTCCCTGTAATTCACTTCATCTTCCTCCTCGAAATCATTTACAGTTTTTGATTTGGTTATTTTCATATACATATTACCACTTTATCCGCTATCATACCAGAAAATCTTGTGATAATATGATACTCGCAGCAGAGAATCAGCCACGGGTTGTCCGGAAAGAAAAATCATATAAACATAATTTTTCAACCGGGCAGTCATGAATAAGACCAGGGAGGAAAATATATGATAATTGACGGAAATGAAATTGAAAAAAGAGCTATGGAAGAATTCCATAAAGGAAACCGGAAAGAAGGCCTGCGCATCCAGGAGGAATTCGCCGCCGCTTTCCGGACAGAGTACGCGCAGAAAGATCACTGTTCCTGCACAAAAGCATGCCGCTATCATGGAAACTGCAAAGAATGCGTCGCCATCCACAGAGCCCATCAGGAACATGTGCCAAACTGTATGCGTCTTATGATCAATAAAAAAATAGAACTTTTGTCTGAACTTACAGAACACAGCTACGCTGATCAGCGTTCTTCCAGATCCAGCAGCAGCACATCGAAATAAGGTTCCAGAGCTTTCTGGACCTCTTTCCTTTTTTGGAAAAGCATTTCAAACTGTTTCTCCGGGATCTGCAGTCTTGCAGCGTCATGAAACAGCCGTATGCGGAAATCAGAAAATCCCAGGGCAGCCAGCGCCTCCTCGCCTTTTTCTATTCTGGTCAAAAGAGTCCCATTTATAGGCACTCCCGTTGGAATTCTTGTGGCGAGACAGGCATAGGAGGGCTTTTCCCAAGTGAAAAGCCCTGCCTCTCTGGACAGCTTCCGGATTTCATTTTTCGTAAGTCCACAGTCTCTTAAAGGAGACAGCACCTTCAGTTCCCGCACCGCTTTCATTCCCGGACGGTCAGAAGCCTCATCAGAGGCGTTTGTACCGTCAAGAAGGATCTCATATCCATCCTTTAAAGCCTGCCGTCTCAAGGTCCTGAACAAAGCAGATTTACAGTAATAGCAGCGGTCTGAAGGATTTTGGATCACCCTGGTTTCCGCTAAAATGTCATATTCGACTACAGTAAGCTCTATTCCGAGTTCCTCTGTCAGACGTATTGCGTCGCGCAGCTCAAATTCCGGCTGAAAAGCCGTCTTTATAAAATAGGGACGGATATCCGCTCCATATTTCCTGCCTGCATATAGTAGATACGCAGAGTCCACGCCGCCGGAAAATCCCAGGGCAACACGGGGATACTTCTCAAAAAATTCTTTCAGTTTCATAAATCCCTACCAGAATACTGAACAGATACTGACTTATTTCATAACGATATTAATGATCTTCTTCGGAACATAGATTTCCTTGATCACGTTTCCGGTAAGCTTATCTGCAATGGCTTCTTTTCCTTTTGAGATAGCGTCCTCTTTGGAAATTTCCGCCGGGATGCTGATCACGGCCCGGGTTTTTCCATTAATCTGAACCGGAATTTCAATCTCATCGTCTTTCATTGCCTCCTCGTCGTGAGCCGGCCACTGGGCATGGAAGACAGAATCCGTATTTCCAAGATGTTCCCAGATCTCTTCCGCCACATGAGGAGCAAAAGGAGCAAGAAGGATAGTGGCGGTACGGATGGTCTCTTTGTCCATTCCGCCTGTCTTCTTCGCAAGATCGATCATCTTATTTGTATATTCCATAAAGCCGGAAATTACTGTATTCAGGCTGAAGGACTCCAGACGCTGGGTAATATCATAAACCATCTTGTGGCGGATCTTTACCATTTCCTTCGTCTCGGCCACATCTGCGTCAATACTGTCAAGCGCAAGATTCCAGAAGCGCTTCAGGAAGCGGGAAACGCCGTCGATTCCTCTGTCGTCCCATTCCGCGTCCAGTTCCGGCGGACCTACAAACAGCTCGTACATTCTCAGAGAATCACAGCCGTAGTCACGCACGAGATCGTCAGGAGAAACAACGTTTCCTTTAGACTTACTCATCTTGATACCGTTCTTTCCGGTGATCATACCCTGATTAAACAGCTTGATAAACGGCTCGTCAAAATCGATCACGCCGATATCATAAAGGAATTTTGTATAAAATCTGGAATACAGAAGGTGAAGAACCGCATGTTCCACGCCGCCGATATACATATCCACAGGCAGATATTTGTCCGCCTTTTCTCTGGAAACCAGTTCTTTGTCGTTCTTATTGTCCACATAGCGCAGGAAATACCAGGAGGAACCGGCCCACTGGGGCATGGTGTTCGTCTCTCTCTTTGCGGGGCCTCCGCAGCAGGGACAGGTGGTATTTACCCATTCATCAATCGCAGCCAGCGGGGATTCTCCTGTTCCGGTAGGCTGATAGCTTTCTACTTCCGGAAGGGTAAGAGGAAGCTGATCCTCTGGCACAGGCACGGCGCCGCACTTCGGACAGTGAACAATGGGAATAGGCTCGCCCCAGTAACGCTGACGGGAGAATACCCAGTCGCGCAGCTTATAATTCACTGTTTTTCTTCCGATTCCCATTTTCTCGATCATCAGTGGGGCTTCCTTTTTCAGGACGGCCGATTCCATGCCGTTCCAGTCGCCGGAGTTGATCATGGTTCCGGAAGCGTCGGTATAAGCTTCCGTCATGTTTTCAATTTCTTTTCCATCCTTGGCGATAACCTGGATGATGGGAATGTTAAATTTCGTAGCGAACTCGAAGTCCCTGTCGTCATGGGCGGGTACGCACATGATAGCTCCTGTACCGTAGTCGGCCAGTACGTAATCGGAAAGCCAGATGGGGATCTTCTTTCCATTCAGCGGGTTAATGGCATAGGAGCCGGTAAATACGCCTGTTTTCTCCTTGTCCTGAAGACGGTCCACATTAGATTTCATGGAAGCGTCGTAGATATATTTGTCAACTGCTTCTTTTGTTTCCGGAGTCGCCAGAGATGCCGCCAGGGCATGCTCCGGAGCCAGAACCATAAAGGTCGCGCCGTGAAGGGTATCCGGTCTTGTGGTGTAGACAGTGATCCTCTCTTCTCTTCCGTCAACCGGGAAGTCCACCTCTGCTCCGTAAGACTTTCCGATCCAGTCTGTCTGCATCTTTTTAACTTTTTCCGGCCAGTCCAGTTTATCCAGATCGTTCAGAAGGCGGTCCGCATACTTGGTGATGCGCAGCATCCACTGACGGAGATTCTTCTTGGTCACCGGAGAACCACAGCGTTCGCAGCAGCCGTTTACCACTTCCTCGTTTGCCAGTCCGGTCTTGCAGGACGGACACCAGTTGATCGGAAACTCTTTTTCGTAAGCCAGTCCCTCTTTGAACATTTTTACAAAGATCCACTGAGTCCATTTGTAGAAATTGGGATCTGTAGTATTGACTTCCATATCCCAGTCATAGATCGCCGCGATATCGTTGATCTGCTTCTTGATATTTTTCACATTTTCCGCAGTGGAAATAGCAGGGTGAACGCCCATCTTAATGGCGTAATTCTCCGCAGGAAGACCGAATGCGTCCCATCCCATGGGATGAATCAGATAATATCCCTGCAGCATTTTATAGCGGCTCCATACATCGGAAATCACATATCCTCTCCAATGTCC
>DWVA01000112.1 GCA_019120475.1 Candidatus Blautia intestinipullorum
TGGCTGGCAACACTGCGGCCAGCAATATTGAAGGCTTCATCTATACCGCCATGAACGCCTTCCACCAGACTTCCATCAGCTTTACCAGTCAGAACTATGGTGCCGGGAAAAAGAAACGGATTACCCGTATCCTGATCCAATGTGAAATCCTTGTTTTTATCGTAGGCTGCGCCTTCGGAAACCTGGCTTATCTGTTCGGCGACAAACTTCTGCTGATTTATTCCACGGATGCGGATGTCATTCAGTACGGTCTGATCCGTATGGGTGTCATCTGCACCACTTACTATCTCTGCGGAATGATGGATGTTCTGGTCGGAAGCCTGCGCGGCTTAAACTATGCCATCCTGCCCATGCTGGTTTCCATCGCAGGAGCCTGCGGCCTGCGGATTCTCTGGATTTTCACCGTATTCCAGTGGGACCGCAGCCTGTTCGTCCTCTATTTGTCCTACCCGGTATCCTGGGCCATCACGGCCTTCTGCCACCTGATCTGTTACATCGTTGTCAAACGGCATCTGGATAAAAAGGAGAGTTATGGCCTGGGAATTTAATCTTCTGGATCAGATCCAGCAACATCTTGCAAACGATTTTCTCAACGCTCTGGTTCCCCGCATCTCCTCCCTTGGAGATGCGGGACTGATCTGGATTGCGCTGTCCATTCTGCTGCTTCTTTTTCCGAAAACAAGGAAGGCGGGATTGGCCTCCGGCATTGCTCTGCTTTTCATGCTGATCACCGGTAATATGATCTTAAAGCCGCTGGTGGCCAGGCTGCGTCCTTTTACCGTCAATACCGCAGTGGAGCTTTTGATTCCGCCGCCCACAGACTTCTCATTTCCGTCCGGGCATACTTATGCTTCCTTTGCATCCGCCTCGGCCATTTTCAGAAACAACCGTAAAATCGGGATCCCGGCTCTCATTCTGGCGTCTCTGATCGCTTTCTCCCGGCTGTATCTGTATGTCCACTATCCCACGGATGTGCTGTTCGGCATTCTGTTTGGTATTCTGGCGGGCTGGATCGGAAACCTGATCTCAAATCGGGTATTCCGATCCTCCCGTTCCTGAATCAGCCGATCTGATATATGCTCATTCCCACATCACTGTACAGGAAATTTCCGCCCTGCCCGGTCACCGTCAGAATGGACGGAGCATCCGTCACTGCCAGAATGGTGTCAAACGCGATATTCGCATTTTCCGCGGAGGTATGAAAGGTGTGCTGTGTCGCAGCCCCGGGAACCGGCGTTCCATCCTGCTCCATCGTAAACTGGATGTTCAGCGGAAAGGTCACGCCGGATGCCGGAGCGATGGTACTGTGAAAAGCCGCTGCATAAAAGCCCGGTTCATTCAGTACAAACTCCGCACTTCTCTCTGCATGGGCAATCGCCGTTCCCTTCGACTGGCCATTCAGGTCAAAGACCAGTTCGGTCCCCGACGTACCCGGTGCTGCCGGCACGGAAAAGGCATTGAGAAATTCCTCCACCGAAGCCGAACCGGCCGGGCCTGTCGGGCCAGTTACTCCTGTCGGACCGGTGGGGCCGGTCGGTCCGGTGGGGGCGACGTCAAAAGGAAATCACCTCATTTTAATAGTATACTTCTCTTGCATTTTTCTATTAAATGTATTAAAATAAAAACGAAAATTATATTTTGTTTTTATTTTGCGCGAGGTGATGTAATGCCACGGGTAGCTTATTCTGAGAAAGATAAGGAGCGTATCAGAACAGCACTTATTACAGTTGGGCTTGAACTCATGGCAAAACAGGGCATACAGCATACAACGGTGGAACAGGTTTATAAAAAGGTCGGTATTTCGCGAACATTCTTTTATTCGTTTTTCTCAACAAAAGAAGATCTGGTGCTTGAAACATTATATTGGCAGCAGCCTAGAATTGTTGAGTATGTTCAAAAACTGATGGCTGATCCTGCATTAACATGGCGCGACACTGTGAAAAAATTTCTCTATGATTGCTGTTATGGAGAGAAAAGTGGAATCGCTGTTTTAACAATTGAGGAGCAGCAGCTGATTTTTAAACGTCTGTCAAAGGAAAGCTATCAGGTGTTTCGGCAAAAGCAGCGGCAGCTTTTTGGGAAAATTTTGGAAACCTTTGGGATAGAGGCAGACGCAAGAAGAATCAATCTGTTTACAAATTTAAGTCTGACAGTGATGGTCATTCGCAGAGCGCTTCCGGATACTCTTCCTTTGTTTGTCCCTGAGGCTGCGGATGAAACAATCGATGTTCAGCTTGATGCGATCGTGGATGTCCTGGAGAAGCTGAAAACGGCTTCTAGTTCATGAATGGTAGAAAATAGGTAAATCCGTCCGAATATTGTGCTGCGGACTAATATTCAGGCGGAATTTACTTTAAGGAAAATAAAAACAAATTTTAATATTTGTATTTATTTTGTGATGCTATGGCTGGCATCCATACGCTTTCAAAATAAAGATTATAGGAGGAGAACGTTATGGGATTTTTTAGCAAATTGTTTAAGGGACCGGAAATCGACATGGAAAAGAGCAATGCAAATGCAAAGAAAATGCGTGTTTTATTTAATCATGTTGTAACAGATGGGGACAATTATAGGCTGATTTTCGGCTATACCGAGGATGTCAGTCGTTTCAATTATGGATTTGTTCATGGAAGCAAAACAAAAATCGGAAATTTAATTGTTGGCTGGAATGAGGCCAGCAAAACAATCGTGGTCGTTCCCACAGTTCCCGATCTTTCTGGCTGTGGTGACCCGACCTACTACCGCCGCTCTGAAATTTTAAAAGCTTACCGTAATAAGTACCCTACAGATGCTTTTATCATTTATCCGGACAGAAAGGGGTATATTGGCATCAATGCCTATGATTGGCTGGAAGATGAAAAGCTATACGTCTATGTGTCTCAGGACGATGAGCTGGCTGCTTTTACTGACTTCTTTATGAATACATTTGCAACAAAGTGAGGTGAAAAATGCCTTTGGGAGAAATGGGAGCATTCTTATTGTTTCTTGCAGTAATATTTGTATTTGGTAATCTGTGGTTCCATTTTGTAGAAACAATATTAAGGTGGATCAAAAAGCTATTTATAGGTCATAAAAATCCTCCGACGTGGCATAGATTCCCCGTATATAAGGATGAGAATGATTGAGACAAACGAAATCAGGACCTTGATGGGCCAATAGTAACATTCAGGCATTTTATTAAGAGATATATAAAAGCGCAAAGTCAGCTCTGTTGCAATACTGGCCTTGCGCTTTTCTCATAGGACAACCTGAAACTTGCATAGAAATATGTGGAAGGAGGTGTATGTTCTGTGAGCAGTCTAAATGTTGCGGCGCTTTCGAGCGTGGATATTCAAAAGATAAAAAAGGAAGAGCTGACTGATATAAGAAGCATAAAGCTTGATCCAAGTGTTCCTCAGGATCTCCGGGCAGTCTATGTATTGAAGGAAATGGGAAATCCTTATTGTTTCCGTGTGGGCGACTTGGGCGTAAAGCTGGAGTTTCCGGACAGCGCCCCATCTTTGCAGGATGCCCTTTCCGATTTCTTTCAGCGCAAAAAGAGCGGCCTATAACTTCCCACCCTATCTTCTGGACACTTTGTCCAGAGGCGGAGGCATCCTTGATGGGGCCCCTGAACAGAGTTACAATATAGGTGTAATGTGATAGGGAAGGAGGCTATCATGGCACGGAGAAGCCGGGCTGTTGCTGAAACTGTTAAAGCAAAATTCCGGGTATGGAGAATTGCAATCTATATCCGACTTTCTAAAGAGGATGCGCGTTGTCTTGACGAGTCCGAAAGCGTAACAAACCAGCGGCAGATTATTGAAGATCATATTGCCGGGTTTCATGACGGTGACGAGTATATTATTGTTGACGAGTATGTGGACGACGGCATTTCCGGCACAACGGATGACGAGCGGGATGATTTCCAGCGGATGCTG
>DWVA01000113.1 GCA_019120475.1 Candidatus Blautia intestinipullorum
CAGGATATCCGCCGATTGATATTAAATTTACAGATCGGGTTGCTTATTACAATGCTTTTGATGAATACTATGTAAATCATAATCTGAATGCGATGGAAAAGTTGTTTGCTGGGTATGTGAATACAAGGTTAGACAGCTATCTGGCAATGTTGGTCAGCGAATAAAAATCTTTCGCAGACTTTCAAAACCAGAATGGAAGTCGGATATTTTATGAAAAGGAGAACTTTTATGGATACGATCACAGGACAACTGCTGTCTTTCATTGAGAAAAGCCCCACTTGTTTTCACGCAGTGGCAACAATGAAAGAAGAATTTTTAAAGAATGGTTTTACAGAATTAAAAGAGAATGAGAAATGGAGTATTCAACAGGGCGGTCAGTATTTTGTGACGCGGAACGGATCGTCCCTGATCGCGTTTACCATTCCAAAAGAGAAGATGAAAGGTATCCGGATCATGGCAAGCCACAGTGATTCTCCGTGTTTTAAAATCAAGGAAAATCCTGAAATTGAAGCAGAAGGATATTATATAAAATTGAATATAGAAAAATATGGCGGAATGCTCTGCGCGCCCTGGTTTGACCGTCCGCTGTCCGTTGCTGGGAGAGTTATTGTAAGAGACGAGAAAACAGGAGCGCTTCGTCCGATCCTTATTAATATTGACAGAGATCTTCTTGTAATTCCAAGTCTTGCCATACATATGAACCGGGATGTAAACGATGGATACAAATATAATGTACAAAAGGATATGCTGCCGCTGTATGGCGAAATTGCATCAAAAGACAGCTTTATGAAGTTGATCGCAGAAAATGCCGGTGTCCGGGAGGAAGCCGTTCTTGGACATGATATTTTTCTTTACAACAGACAGAAAGGGTGTGTCTGGGGCGCAGCAGAGGAATTTCTTTCCAGCGGGCGTCTGGATGATCTCCAATGTGCGTTTTCCTCTATGAAGGGATTTCTTGAAGGAAAAAAGAAACAGTATATGGCAGTGCATTGTGTACTGGATAATGAAGAAGTTGGAAGCGGGACAAAACAGGGGGCGGCGTCTACATTCCTTTATGACACGATCACGAGAGCGCACCTGGCTATGGGATATACGAAAGAGGATTATCTGATCCATCTGGCGGACAGCTTTATGGTTTCGGCAGATAATGCTCATGCCGTTCATCCTAATTATACAGATAAGGCGGATCCTGTAAACCGTCCGTATCTGAACGGCGGAATTGTAGTAAAATTCAATGCAAATCAAAAATACTGCACCGATGGTATTTCAGCGGCGGTCTTTCGGGATATATGTGAGAAAGCGGGCGTTCCGGTCCAGACTTTTGTTAATCGCTCGGATATGGCAGGCGGTTCCACTCTGGGAAATATATCGAACACCCAGGTGGCTCTTAATACAGTGGATATCGGACTTCCTCAACTGGCTATGCATTCTCCATATGAGACAGCAGGAGTGAAGGATACGGAATATTTAGTGAAAGCGGCCAGGGTACTGTTTTCATGATGAATCCGATAAGTGCAGATAAATGGTATATTTACTTTTTAATAGTAAATCTTCTGGGATTTATGCTGAACGTTATGAAAACGAAAGTGTTTTATCGGAGAAAAAGCAGCTTTTTTGACAAAGTTTCTATGGCGGTTTCGCTTATTGGAGGGGCGGCAGGGACTGCTCTGGCGATTGCCTTGACAGACCGGAAGATAACGAAAGAGAATGTATGGCTCAGGATATGGACGATATGTATTCTGCTCATCCAGATTTTTGTGTTCCTGCTCCTGAAAATGTCTTCAGGAAGAACGATTTCCTTTAATATCTGGGGCTTTTTTAAAGAACACAGAGGCATTTTTTATTATTTGGCGATCCTGAATGTTATTACTTTTGCAGTGTATGGAATTGACAAATATCTGGCTGTAAAAAATAAACACAGGATTAAAATTGTAACCCTTCTTGGACTGTCCCTGCTGGGCGGCTCCATAGGAGGGCTGGCTGCGGTATATTTTTTCCGCCACAAAACAAAGAAGAAATATTTTACAGCAGGAATACCGCTTATGATCGTGATGCAGATATGTATACTTTTATTTCTGATAAACTGGAAAGGATAATATCAGATGCCTGCCTCCCTTTCCGCCGCAGAAGACAACAGAGAATCTTCGCAGAGTTTCAGAAAACGTTTCAATACGGGATGATCATTGTCATAGCGGTAGTAGATTCCAAAGGACAGTACCGGAAGATCCTTGACCGGGATATATCGCAGATCTTTTTCGCGGGCAGGAAAAACATCCGGATACAGAGTATAGCCCAGACCTGCCTTTACCAGAATTAAAGTGCTTTCTATATTTTCCGAAAAATACTGCTGCTGCGGAAGAAGACCGGAAAGGATTCTGCCCTGGATGGAAAAAAGGGGAGCCGGAATATGGCGCGGAGAGCAGACTACAATATTTCCGGAAAGCATATCCTGGGTAAGAACTTTATTCCGGGCCAGCGGATGTTCCGGTGAACATACACAGGCAATGGGGGCGGAACATAGTTCACGGAAAGAAAGCGAGGATTTCCTCTGGGTTTCCTTTATGGCAAATGCGGAAAGAATCTGCTGGTTCTCCACCTGCCCAAGGAGAGAGGGAAAGGGCACCATGTGAATGGAAGGACGCAGCAGTGGAAACTCCTCTGACAGTTTTTTTAAAACAGGGGGGAGAAGATTCAGCTCCATATGATTATGGCAGCCAACGTCAAAAGAGATGAAATCCTCATGTCTTCCAAGTCTCTCTTTGGCGGAAAACGCTGTTTTAAGAATCAGTTCCGCATCGGGAAAAAACTGAATGCCTTCCGGTGTGAGTGAAACATTTTTGCTGGTACGTTTAAAAAGCTTTACGCCCAGTTCTTCTTCCAGCGACCGGATCTGATGACTGACAGCCGGCTGGGTGATCTTCAGGATTTCAGAAGCTCTGGAAAAATTCAGGTGTTCGGCGACAGTAATAAAGCATTCCAGTTGTATAGTGTTCATGGCAACCTCCCTGCGGTAAATGATGAAATTCAATAATAAATATTTTTTATAGATAGATTGTATCATCTTTGGATTTCATATTCAATAGATTGCCGTTGTATAACAAACAGCCATGTGATAAAATGATGCCGAAAATATGTACTGCGTTTTACACCAGAAAAATGAAGGAGGAAGATACAGTGAGGCTTCTTTTTATCCGTCACGGAGATCCGGACTATGAACATGATACATTAACAGAAAAAGGACACCGCGAGGCAGCGCTTTTAGGAAAGCTGGCTCCCAGTCTGAATCTGGGACAGTGCTTTGTGTCGCCCCTGGGACGTGCGAGACATACGGCAGAATACTGTCTGAAAAGTACTGGAAAACAGGCACAGGAACTGAAGTGGCTGCAGGAGTTCCCTGGTACGGTAGATATCAACCATTCTCCGGAGCTGCAGGAAGCCTACCCTGACTGCAGAAAAAAAGGAGACAGGTACGAACTGCGGATTCCCTGGGATATGGTGCCCGCCTATTATACTTCACATCCGGAATATATGGACAGGGAAGGATGGAGGCATTCTGAGGCGGCAAGGTGCAGCGATACGGTGTCTGCATATGACAGCCTGGCAAAGAATCTGGACGGACTGCTGTCTGAACACGGCTATGTCAGAAGGGGAGACCACTATTTTGTACAAAAAGAAAACCAGGAAACGCTGACTTTTTTCTGTCATTTTGGCGTAACCTGCGCCATGCTTGCGCATCTGTGGAATGTGTCGCCGTTTATCCTATGGCATTCTCTTGCATTGCTGCCCACTTCTTTTACAGAACTGGTAACGGAAGAACGGCAGAAAGGAATCGCCTGTTTCCGCGCTCTGCATGTAGGAGATACAAGACATCTTTTCCTGGGAGGAGAGGAGCCTTCCTTTGCCTGCAGATTCTGTGAGGTATACAGCGATACGGAGCAGAGGCATTGATCCTGCGGAGAACTTTTTTCTTCGGGATATTTACAGATATTTTCCGGTAATGCTTTCTGCTGTATTTCTGATATCTTCCGGCGTTCCGGAAGCAACGATCCGTCCGCCGTCAGAACCGCCTCCAGGTCCCATATCGATGATGTAGTCCGCATTCCGGATCACATCCAGATCATGCTCGATCACGATCACGGTAGCTCCGTTTTGGATAAGAGTGCCGAAAACGTCCAGGAGTGTCCGTACATCCAAAGGATGCAGACCGATCGTGGGTTCGTCAAAGACGAAAACAGAATCCTGCTGTCCTTTTCCAAGCTCACTTGCAAGTTTCAGACGCTGGGCCTCGCCTCCGGAGAGACTGGGAGTCTCTTCCCCAAGAGTCAGATAGCCGAGACCGAGATCTTTGAGAACCTGAAGCCTCTGGCGGATCAGCTTTAAATCCTTACATGCCTCAAAGGACGTAAAGATATCCATGGACATCAGCTCCGGCAGGGAATATTCCCTGCCTTTTTTGTCCGTGTATTTTATTTTATCCGCCGCTTTGGAGTAGCGGGATCCTCTGCATTCCGGACAGGGAATTTCCACATCGGGAAGAAACTGTACGTCAAGGCTGATCTGTCCTGTTCCGTCGCAGACAGGACAGCGCAGTTTCCCTGTATTGTAGGAAAAATCACCAGCTTTACAGCCAAGTGCCTTGGCGTCGGGAGTTTTGGCGAAAACTTTCCTCAGTTCATCGTGAATATTTGCGTAGGTGGCTACTGTGGAGCGGACGTTGATTCCGATTGGAGCGGCGTCGATAAGTTTTACCTGCGCGATGCCTTCCGCTTCCACAGAAACCACATGCTGCGGAAGTTTTTTCCCCTGAATGACAGCCGTCAGACCGGGAATCAGACTTTCCAGGATCAAAGTGGTCTTTCCGGAGCCTGATACACCTGTTATTACGGTAAGTTTTCCCTTGGGGATCTTTACATCCAGAGGTTTGACAGTATGGATGGATCCGGTGACAAGATGGATCAGCCCCTGGGAGAACAGATTTTCTTTTTGAGAATGTTCTCTTATGCCTGTATTCGGGGAACCTGTCAGGAAAGCGCCGATCCTGGAAAGCGGATTTCGGGAAATATCCTGAATTGTTCCCTGGGCGATCACATGTCCTCCGTTTGAACCGGCTCCGGGACCCATTTCCACGATCCAGTCCGCTTCAGATAAAATCTGTGTGTCATGGTCTACAAGTATGACGGAATTGCCGTCATTGATCAGATCGTGCATGACACCGGTAAGTCCTGCAATGTTGGCGGGATGGAGTCCGATAGAGGGTTCGTCCAGAACATACAAAACGCCTGTGGTACGGTTGCGGACAGCTCTTGCAAGCTGCATTCTCTGGCGTTCTCCGGTGGATAAAGTAGAAGACGCCCGGTCAAGAGTCAGATAGCCAAGACCAAGATCCATCAGCCGTTTGGCTGAAGAGAAAAAGGAATCACAGATACTCCGGGCCATAGGACGCATTTCCTCCGGAAGAGAGGCGGGGACGCCTTTTACCCATTCTGTAAGGTCTGTCAGAGTCATCCGGCATACTTCATCAAGAGAAAGACCTCTGAGCTTTGGAGCTCTTGCCGCTGCCGAGAGACGTGAGCCTCTGCATTCAGGACATACTTCCTCCTTCAAAAATTTTTCCACCCGCTTCATTCCTTTTTCATCTTTGACTTTGGACAGCGCGTTTTCGACAGTATAGACCGCATTAAAATAAGTAAAGTCCAGTTCCCCTGCCTGATTGGTCTTTTTTGACTTGTAGAAAATATGTTTTTTTTCAGCGGGGCCGTTGTAGACGATATCCTTTTCCTTATCTGTAAGATCGTGAAAAGGTACGTCGGTGCGGACGCCCATTTCCCGGCAGACATCAGTCATAAGAGACCACATAAGAGAATTCCAGGGAGCTACCGCGCCCTGGTCAATGGTAAGTGATTCATCGGGAACAAGTGTGGAGCGGTCCACTGTTCGTATGATCCCTGTCCCATCACAGGTACGGCAGGCGCCCTGACTGTTGAAAGCAAGTTCTTCAGCAGAAGGAGCGTAGAATTTTGTGTGGCAGACAGGACAGACAAGCTCCTGCTCTGCGGCTACCGCCAATGTTGGAGGATGATAATGTCCGTTGGGACAGCGGTGGCTGGCCAGTCTGGAGTACATCAGACGAAGACTGTTCAGGAGCTCTGTACCGGTGCCAAAAGTACTGCGTATACCGGGAACAGCCGGACGCTGGTGCAGCGCAAGAGCGGCCGGCACATAGAGAATTTCGTCTACCTGGGCTTTTGCCGCCTGCGTCATCCTTCGTCTGGTGTAGGTGGAAAGAGACTCCAGATAACGGCGGGATCCTTCGGCGTAAAGCACGCCCAGAGCCAGAGATGATTTGCCGGAACCGGATACCCCGGCAATGCCAACAATTTTATTCAGAGGAATGTCTACATTTATATTTTTCAGATTATGGACTTTGGCGCCCCGGATCAAAATTTTATCTGTCATATGGGATAACCTTTCTGTAACATCAGCATCTGTTTGGAAGTTATAAATATAGTACGGCGTTTCCATTAAAGTGTCAAGGCGGCCGGCCCTGCCGGATGAAGTAAACGAATTGTCAGTTGATATGAAAAAGACTAAT
>DWVA01000114.1 GCA_019120475.1 Candidatus Blautia intestinipullorum
TTTGACTGAGGACAGTGGGCCACATAGACGCCACGTTTTTTCATAAGCGCGATTTCCTGTTCGGAGGAATAAACACAGTGCGCCATAATGGTGGGGCAGTTTTCTCCTCCGAAAAGTCCGAAACGATCGTAAGCGTCTCCATAAAAGGCGGAGTCGGGACAAAGCTCCTGCACCCAGGCGGTTTCTCCCGGATTTTCCGACAGATGGGACTGAAGCGGAAGATGAAAAGTTTTCTGTATGGAGGAAAGCTCCCTCATAAGCTCGTCCGAACAGGAAGGAATAAAACGGGGAGTCAGAATGGGCTTTACATTTCTGTATTTTCCGGAAGTCTCCGAAAGCCAGCGAAGCGTCGCTTTGGCAGAGGCTTCTGCGCTTTCTTCCTGAAGGCTGCCGGGACCGTTTCTGTCCATGTTGACCTTTCCGATGTAAGCTTTTACCCCTGTTTCTTCAATAAGATCCATCAAAAGCTCTGTAGCCTCTACATGAAGGGTACCGAAGATGCAGGCCCTTGTGGTAGGACTCTTTTTAAGATCTTCCGCAAAAATTCTGTAGGCCCGTTTTGCATAATCCAGATCGGCATATCTGGCCTCTTCCGGAAAAGTGACGGTATTCAGCCAGTCCAGAAGCTCCAGATCCATATTCATTCCCCGGAAACTGTACTGGGGCGCGTGGAGATGGAGGTCTGTCAGTCCGGGAATGATAAGAGAATCTCCTGTATCTGAACAGGGAATTTCCTGGAAACGTTCGGGAAGTTCCTGATACACGCCGGCACAGAGACCATCCTCACAGACCAGATAGGAACGTTCCATAACAGCCAGATGAGTCTGGTCCAGACTATAGCAGATATTGCCCTTCAGGGCGAAGGTGTTGGAAGTATTCATATTGTCCGCCTTTCACTTGAAATTTCACTGGTACTCTGTTCCTGTACGGCAGGCTGCTGTGCAGGAACAATCCACAGGCATCACAGCAGGGGCTTTTGACCCCAACATTATTATATGGAGGGATTCCGGAACTGTCAATCGCAAGCATTTGTGACAGGGGAAATCCTTTTGGCGTCACTTCCGGTCTGCACTGCCGGGAAAACGGGTATACTTTCAAAAACAGGAAAATCTACTGGAAGAAAAGAGATTTTCATGATAGAATGACAGGTATTATAGAGGAAAATAATGGACGAGCAGGAGGTGTCCGAAGAAATTGGATAAAAAAAATATGAAAAGTATCATGCTGCTGATTTTATTCGCGGTACTGCTTTATCTGGGAGTACAGAATATAGACGTGGTACTGGATGTGATCGCCACGGTGATCGGACTGGTATTTCCCTTCATCCTGGGCGGCGGGATCGCCTTTGTCCTGAACGTGCCCATGAGCTTTGCGGAACGGAACATTTTTGGAAGAGGGAAATTAAAGGGCAGTAAGGCGGCAAAAAAAGCTGCCCGTCCGGTAAGCCTGATCCTTGCGATCCTTTTTGTGATCTTTATTATCGCGGTAGTGGGCGGCGTAGTCCTGCCGGAACTGGGAAAGACAGTCATGGGTCTGGGAAAAGGGATTGAAACGGGGCTCCAGAATCTGCAGGACTGGATCGACAGTACCTTCCAGCAGAATTCCATGATCGTGGAGTGGGTAAATTCTCTGGACATTCAGCCTCAGAAAATTGTGGATTCCGTGATGCAGGTGCTTCAGAGCGGAGTGAACAATATCCTGTCCTCCACAGTCACTGTGACGATGGGGATCGTCAATACGGCGGTGAATGTGAGTATCGGGTTTGTGTTCGCCTGCTATATCCTGATACAGAAGGAGAAACTGATGATTCAGGCGAAGAAGGCTCTCTTTGCCCTTCTTCCGGAGAAGACTGTGGAATATCTGCTTCATGTGTGCACGCTGGCAAACAATACTTTTTCCCGCTTTGTTACGGGACAGTGTATTGAAGCAGTGATCCTGGGAACTATGTTCTTTGTAGCCATGACGGTCTTTCAGTTCCCATACGCCATGCTGGTGGGAGTGCTGATCGCCTTTACCGCTCTCATTCCCATTTTCGGGGCATTTATCGGATGCGTGATCAGCGCGCTTTTGATCCTTCTGGTAAGTCCGATGAAGGCGCTTTTGTTCCTGATCCTGTTTCTTGTGCTACAGCAGATCGAGGGAAACCTGATCTATCCCCATGTGGTGGGCGGTTCGGTGGGCCTTCCTTCCGTCTGGGTGCTGGTGGCGGTTACTGTGGGCGGCAGCCTTATGGGAGTCGCGGGAATGCTGATCTTCATTCCCCTTGTTTCCGTACTCTACGCCCTGTTCCGGGAGTGGATGTATAAGAGTCTGAAGAAAAAAGGAGTTCAGGTGGAATAACCTGAACTCCTTTTTTCTTACTGGCAGATTGGTCGGGCGATTGTGGAGTATGAGCAGCAAAGCAAGCTCCGGGCCGTTGTGTTTTACATGGCTGTATCTCCCATGAGGAGATTATTCTGTCAGCGCCTCCCATTTTTTATTGCCTTTCATAAAACTGTAGCTTTCATCCTCCCGGGCGGATTTTTGCAGCGTCTCTTTCAGATGAGCGGCAAATTCCGGACTGAGTGGTTTGAACTCCATGTGTTCGTAAAGAGGGGAGGAGGCATAGGCGTCCAGTTTCCCTGTGCTGTCCAGAAGCTTTTCCATACACGCTGCCGTTGCGTCCGCGTCCTTTTCCGCCTGTGCGAGACTTAATTCTGCGGAAACCTTATAATAATCACCCATATCAAAAAGATTTTCCATGTTTTTCAGTTTTTCTGTCATGAAGCGGGCTTTTTCCATATTGCCGTCCTCAATGGACCAGAACTGGATATTCTGCATGGCGATTTCCAGCATATTATGCCCCTGAAATATCAGTTCTTCATATGTTCTGTAAGCGTCCTGCGTTTTTCCCTGCTTCCGGTAAAGCATTGCCTGATGTATTTTACGGAGAGGATCTTTCCCCGAAAAATAACTGAGATACTTTTCCGCCTCCTCATACTGTTCATTTCGGTAATAATAAGTATACAGGGAATCTGCCGCTCGTTCTCTTACTTCTTCGTCCTCGCTTTTTAATGCGGCCTGATACCATTCCCGGATTGTTCTGTCGTATTCTTCGGTCTGTTCCGAAGCCGGAAGTTTGCGGAGAATACGACATGCGTCCATGACCATGGCGAGCTGTCCGGCGAGCCGCTCGCTGTTGGGATACCGGGCGATCTTTTTCTTTACGAACTGAAAAATATCTTCATAGCTTTCTTCTTTCCGGAATTTTTCATCTACTTCATGTACGATCTGATTGATTTCTTCCTGAGAAACATCTTCCTGAAAGGACAGGAGAATGTCAGGGGTGATCTCCAGAAGGCGGGCGACAGGCGCCAGCATGGAGATGTCGGGGAGCGATGAACCGTTTTCCCATTTATTTACAGCCGGAGCGGATACTCCCAGCCTGTTCGCCATTTCCTCCTGTGTCAGATTCTGTTTTTTTCTGTATGTGCGGATAACTTCTCCAATCTGCATAAAAAAACCTCCTTGCTCTGATATTGCATCGGCCTTTGCTGATTACATCATATCAGAGTAGGAGGCTGCTCACAACTGAGTATAATTTAATTTCCGGTTACGAATAATTAACCGGGAGTTAATCTTTAGAGAATAACCTGAACTCCTTTTGCTCTGCCGGCAGATGCAATTGACAAAGAAGATAATTTTAAGTATACTAACAATAAGTAAATAAATAGTTTACTTATCGAAAGGGAAATGCTTATGTTATATGAATATTTGAAAGAAAATTATATCCCAGGAGAACCTATTTTTACCGGAGATATTGATATTCCGGGGATGACAGAAGAAAATCTGCGGTATCATTTAAAAAAACTTACTGACAGTGGAATCATATGTCGATTTGAGCCGGGAGTATATTTTTTTCCTAAACTGGATATTTTCGGTGAGCGGATGGATTTGTCCCCGGATACAGTAGCTGTTCATAAGTATATCATGCGCAGGGGGAAACGGGTGGGGTACTATTCCGGTTATACGCTGGCAAATCGCATGGGACTGTCTACACAGGTTCCGTTTACCCAGGAGATAAACAGCAATTATGCTCCGGCATTGGTAAGGACAATGACGATTAAAAACAGGAAATATATTATCAGAAGGCCAGTGGTGGAAGTGACGGAAGAAAATGCACCGGTGCTGCAGTTCCTTGACTGTCTGAAGGATATTGAAAAATGTACAGAGATGGAGTTGGAAAAATGCGGAAGAATTTTGACAGAGTATGCCAGAAAAAATGCTATTACAAAGAAAAAAATCGACAGATTTATCATGAATTATCCGATTAAGATATATAAAGCAATATATGAAACGGAGGTGGAGTATGTATCTTCATAAGGATAGAGAAATGTTTAAGGATATGGTGGAACAGACTGCTGAGCAAAG
>DWVA01000008.1 GCA_019120475.1 Candidatus Blautia intestinipullorum
TCTATTATGTCTTTCCCGGGACTGATCGCACAGTTTGCCGGAAAAGCGAATGGAACAGGAATCGGAAGCGAGATCCTGAAAGGCTTATCTTCAAGTAACTGGTGTAATCCTTCCCAGATCAAATATAGCTGGGGGCTTATTGTATATGTGGTTCTCTGCGTATTCTTTGCATATTTCTATACTTCCATTACCTTTAATCCTCTGGAAGTAGCAGATAATATCAAAAAGCAGGGCGGTTTTATTCCGGGAATACGTCCGGGAAAACCTACATCAGATTATTTGACGAAAATGCTGAGTTATATTATATTTATAGGTGCAGTAGGTCTGATTATTGTGGCCGTGATCCCGTTCTTCTTTAACGGCGTCTTCGGAGCGAATGTTTCCTTCGGCGGAACCTCTATCATCATCGTAGTAGGCGTCGTTCTGGAAACTGTGAAGCAGATTGAGTCACAGATGCTTGTCCGCAATTATAAAGGCTTCCTGAACAATTAGAAATGAAGGTTGCGGTATTTAGATGCCGCAGCCTTGATTTGCTATATGTTTTATAAAAAAGGAGGGTATGTTTATGAGAATTATTATGTTGGGTGCGCCGGGAGCAGGAAAAGGAACACAGGCAAAGAAAATTGCCGAGAAATATGGTATTCCGCATATTTCCACAGGAGATATTTTCCGTGCGAACATCAAAAATGGAACAGAGCTGGGCAAAAAAGCAAAAACTTATATGGATCAGGGACTGCTTGTGCCTGATGAACTGACCTGCGATCTGGTAGTAGACAGAATCCAGCAGGACGATGCAAAAAACGGATACGTACTGGACGGATTTCCCAGAACGATTCCTCAGGCGGAATGCCTGACAGAAGCTCTTGAAAAACTCGGCAGCAAGATTGACTATGCCATTGACGTGGATGTGCCGGATGAAAATATTGTAAACCGCATGTCCGGAAGAAGAGCGTGCCTGAAATGCGGCGCTACCTACCACATTGTGTACGCTGCTCCGAAAAAAGAGGGAATCTGCGATACCTGCGGCGAAGCTCTTGTACTGCGTGATGACGATAAGCCGGAAACTGTATCCAAGCGTCTGAAAGTATATCACGAACAGACCCAGCCGCTGATCGATTACTATACAAAACAGGGCGTATTAAAAACAGTAGACGGTACCCGTTCACTGGACGAAGTGTTCCAGGAGATCGTGGGAGTTTTAGGAGAATAAGCAAATGTCAGTTTCAATTAAGTCAGAACATGAGATACAACTTATGAGAGAGGCCGGACATCTTCTGGAAAAAGTCCATGATGGTCTGGCAGCTCATATCAAACCGGGAATCAGTACCAAGGAACTGGACCGCATTGGAGAAGAGATGATCCGTTCTCTGGGCTGTACTCCGAATTTTCTGAACTATCAGGGATTTCCCGGATCTTTCTGTATCAGCCTCAATGACGAGGTGGTACACGGGATTCCATCCAAGGAAAAAATCATAAAAGAAGGCGACCTGGTAAAGATCGACGCCGGACTGATCTATAAGGGATATCACTCTGATGCAGCCCGTACCTATGCGGTAGGAGAAGTTTCACCGGAAGCCCGCCAGTTAATGGAAGTGACGAAGCAGAGTTTCTTTGAAGGAATCAAATATGCGAAACCGGGATACCATCTGAACGATATTTCCAAGGCAATCGGAGCTTATGCAGCGAAATACCGCTATGGTATCGTAAGAGATCTGGTAGGACATGGCATCGGGACTCATCTTCACGAAGATCCCCAGATACCGAACTTTCCTCAGAAAAGACGCGGAATCAAGCTGCTTCCGGGCATGACTCTGGCGATTGAACCGATGATCAACATGGGCCGCGCGGATGTGGCCTGGGAGGATGATGACTGGACAGTTGTGACAATGGACGGATCACTTTCCGCTCATTATGAAAATACCGTTCTGATCACAGAAGGCGAGCCGGAAATTCTGACTCTTACAAAATGACAGATGACACAGGAGGTTAATAATGTCAAAAGCAGATGTAATTGAAGTGGAAGGTACTGTTCTTGAGAAGCTTCCAAACGCAATGTTTAAAGTGGAACTGGAGAACAAACATGTGGTTCTGGCTCATATCAGCGGCAAGCTGCGTATGAACTTTATCCGCATCCTTCCGGGAGATAAAGTGACAATAGAACTTTCTCCGTATGATCTGTCCAAGGGCAGAATAATCTGGAGAGATAAATAAGAAAATCCCCGGCCGAAGAGCCGGGGATTTTCGATACTGATCGTCCAAAGGGAGAATTTTATGACAAACCATGAAATGATGGAAATTGCCATGAGACAGTCGGCGGAAGACATAGGATGCCGCAAGGAGGATTTTCAGACAGATAAAAATGTTGTTTCCCACTTTAAATTAGGGAAACATGCACGTAAATATCTGAAGGAGCCGATCACTTGTAATTTAGTTTCTTATGGAAATAACATTGTGGCAGCTTCAATAAATGAAACAATAGATGAAGTGTCCGAGTATGTGGGAAAATTTGATTTTTATCATTGCTTTGAAACGCCGAATATACATTGGCTGAATGAACGTCTCATCAGAAAAGGCCATAAGATATGTTTTATGTCAGAATATTATCTGCCGGATATAAATAGAATACCTGTTCTTTCCTGCGGCTATGAAACGCGCATACTAAAACAAGAGGATTTTGGGGAATTATATCTGCCGGAATGGAACAATGCACTTTGCAAAGAACGCAGAGATCTGGATATTCTTGGAGTAGGCGCATACGATGGAAATACACTGGTTGGATTAGCAGCCTGCTCGGCTGATTGTGAAGCGATGTGGCAGATCGGCGTGGATGTGCTGCCAGAATACAGACGACAGGGAATCGCCTCAGCACTGACAAGCGCACTTGCAAAAGAAATCATAAACAGGGATAAAGTGCCGTTTTATTGTACAGCCTGGTCCAATATCAGATCAGTCAGAAACGCTGTTAAGACCGGCTTTGTTCCTGCATGGGTAGAAATGAGCGCAAAACCTGCAGCTATTGTTGATAAAATGAATCTGTGAAACTCGATTTGAGGAAGAGAATTTAAAAAAATAGAACAATACTTCAAAAGAATTATATTTTGTGGAGGAGATTTCATGCGATGGTTTGAGTTGTTTTTTTGCTTTTAGTGGGGAGCTTGTTTTTCTATTTGGGCTGGCAAATCTGGAAGAAAGAAAAAATCGCTCTAATAGATGTTACACTTATGGAATAAGTTAATTTTGAAAATACTTATGGTAAAATATTGAATTCTCTGATGTGATTTGGGAAATAGATCTCTTATTTATTGACAGAAAGAACAATATGTGCTAACATCGTGTTAAAGCATAAATGATTTTCTATATATCTGAGAACCTATCTTATTTTAATTCAAATCTGTGAAATTTCTATGCTTTTAAATCCAATTTAATGAAATATTTAAGAAAGCAGGGAGGACACAGAAGAGAAGCGTTCCTCCCGGAGAAAGGAGGAACTATGGGTAAGAGGGATGTTATATCCAAAATCTACCTGGGAGCGGCGGACAGGATCGCCGATCTTTTGAATAACGAATTTTTTGAAGGCAGCAGTGTAGTATGTGCGTCTGACATCATGAACCTGGACAGCATGGCGGCGCGGACGCTGAAGGATGAAAGAAATGTAGTTCATGTGCGCATTGTTGCACAGGATATAGTCAGGAAAGTCAGTTTCGGCATGCAGGTTATCCTTTTTGCCATTGAGGAACAGAGCGATATCCACTATGCAATGCCTCTAAAAATATTGAATGGAGATACTGCCCTTTATGATAACCAATGGAGGGAAATACGCCGAAGACATCAAAAGAAAAAAGATCTGACCGGTGCGGAATACATTTCCGGCTTTGGCAAAGAGGATCATCTGACTCCTGTGTTCAGTGCGGTACTGTATTTCGGAGAAAAGAAATGGGATGGTCCACTGCGCCTGAAAGAAATGATGGATCTGAAAGATCTGCCGAAATCAGTACAGGAGATGATTGCAGATTATCCGATCCACCTGATTGATGTGAGGCGGTATCCTCATGCAGAACGTTTTCGTACAGATTTGAGACTGGTATTTGGATTTCTGCAGCGTACATCAGAACCTAAGGAGCTTACAGAATTTATCAGAAAAAATACAAAAGAGTTTTCCTGCTTAACAGACGACACATATGAGATGATCGCATCTATGTCAAAAACGGGAGAATTGAAAAAATGAAAAATGAAGTCGTACAAAAGGAGGAATATGACATGTGCAAAGCGATTGATATGCTGATAGCAGAAGGCGAGGAACGTGGAAGACGTGTAGGGGAGGAGCAGGGAAAATGTATAGGGGAGGAACAGGGGATAAAAATCGCAAGAAATATATTCCAGCTTTACATAAAAGGATATGATCAAAATGAAATCGCAGATGAACTGCATGTAACTTTAGAGAAAGTAAAAAATGTGCTGGAGGGCGATGCTAAGCAGTGAGTATGGCGGTTGGGCCAGAAAGCGCAGAAAAAGATAATTTTTGAAGTATAGAACCGAGAAAATAGAAAATGAACCATTTGTAAATGAGGTGACAGAAGGTGAAGCGCTGCATTGTAATGGCCGATATAGCTGCATAATACGAAATGATCAAGGAGGAATTTAAGATGGCTATATCGGAAAAGAAAATATATCCCCGTTCAAGAGATGCAGAAACTGTCTATTTAAAGAATGTTGTGACAGATCCTGGCATTTGCGTTGGTGATTATACAATCTATAATGATTTTAAAAATGATCCCAGAGAATTTCAGACAAATAACGTACTTTTTCATTAAGTTATTTTGGCTGGAGTTACTGTTGGAGACGGCGCTGTCATTGGCACCCGCGCTGTTGTTACGAAAGATGTACCGCCTTACACAATTGTTGGCGGTGTACCGGCAAAGCAGATACGCAGGCGCTTTGATGAGGATACTATTTCTGATCTTTTGAAATTGAAATGGTGGAACTGGCCGATTGAAAAAATCAGACAGAATCTTGAGTTTATAAAGAACGGGAATTTGAAGAAATTAATGAAATAATTCCGTTTTTTGAATGTCCCAGGCGGGGTGCTGCCTGGGACATTTTTCGGAAGAGAACTGTAGAGGAGAATGTAATTGTTTGATATAATTGAGATATAAAAAATATGTAAGGTGAATAACAAGGCATGGAATTTATTTTCTTTTGCGATGGAGGAAATTTCAGGAACAGTATTTTTGTTCTGAACTGATAATGTAGCCTTTCGTTTATTACGGAATTAAGAAGAATTGGAGAGATTAGCGGCATATGAATTCTTTAATTATATATGGAAGCCAGTATGGTACAACAGAGAGATATGCGAAAAGATTTTCTGAAATCGTTCATTTTCCAGCAGTAACATATGAGTCTGTAAATGATCTGGCTCAATACGGACAAATCGTGTATTTTGGCGCGTTATATGCAGGCGGGATAAAGGGATTAAGAAAAATAATCAAAATATTACCAAATGGCGTAAAATTGATGATCGTGACTGTAGGCCTGGCGGATGTGCACGACAAAGAAAATATAAATAATATCAGAAAAGCCATGGCGAAGCAGGTGCCCGAGAACATAATGAAGTCTGCGGATATTTTTCATCTGAGAGGCGGTATCGATTATCAAAAACTGAGCTTCAGGCATAAGACGATGATGACGCTTTTATATCACAAAGCAAAAGGGCTTCCGGAAGATAAGAAAACTGCCGAGGTGAACGCTATGATAGAAACCTTTAATTCAAAAGTAGATTTTGTTGACTATGTTTCTTTAGCTCCGGTTATAGAAGCGTTCCAACAAAAGCTGGATTTCTGAGGTGAGATTTAATGACAGAAAGAGAAAGGATTATCCGTTTATGGTTCAGAATGTGGATTTGCCAGAAGGATTTAGGCATTGACCATATTTTTACAGAAGACGTGGAGTATACGGAAAACTGGGGACCAAAGTATACGGACCGAAAAACAGTAAAGCACTGGTTTGTCGAGTGGAACACGCGGGGGAAAGTCCTCGAATGGGATATAAAGCAGTTTTTTCACAAAGAAAACCAGACGGTTGTGGAATGGTATTTCAAAAATGAAATGAATACAGGAAAAATTGAAGAATTTAACGGGATGTCACTGATCGAATGGACTGCAGAGAATAAAATAAAATCTTTGAAGGAGTTTGGATGCAACTGTAATAATTATAATCCTTATGACAACGGTCCTATTCCGCAGTTCAGGGAAGAGAAGGTAAATTGGTTCTGAAAATTTCAACGCAGGGGAGGATATTCTTATGAAAGATATGAGCGGACATTGCGCACTGAAAAAAATATTTATCCATGGTTCGGGACATAGGGCAGAAAGCTGGAAAGCCACCCTGTCCTGTATGAAAAACAGCGGAGATATTCTGTGTCCGGATTTGGCCTCGATTCTTAAAGGAAAAGAAGCTGTTTATGAAAATTTATACGCTGCATTTATAGAGTACTGCGGCAGGATTGACGGCCGGATTCATTTATGCGGACTTTCGCTGGGCGGTATTCTGGCACTGAACTACACCCTGGATTTTCCGGAAAAAGTAAAAACACTTGTTTTGATCGGTACTCCTCATAAAGTGCCGAAGATAATGTTCCGTATTCAAAATATGATTTTCAGATTTCTTCCGGAATCTGTTTTTCAGAATATGGCGTTCAATAAAAGAGATACTTTTCTGCTTGGAAATTCCATGAAAAATCTGGATTTCAGCGACAGAGTAAAAGACATAACATGCCCTGCCCTTATCATCTGCGGAAAAAAAGACAGGGCCAATATGAAATCAGCAAGATATCTGCGGCAAAATATGAAAAATGCAAAGTTAAAGATCATCCAGAATACCGGACATGTAGTAAACGAGGAGAATCCTCAGGATCTGGGCCGATTACTGGATAAATTTTATTCGGGAACCGGCATCTGAAAAACGGGCAGATCCGGAAAGAAGAAAATTTGGAGGGATACCTGTAATGAAGCTGAAGAACGTTTTGATTGTTGTAAAAGATATAGAAAAGTCCAGAAAATTTTACCATGATCTCTTTGGTCTTGACGTGGTGCTGGACAATGACGGAAATATGATCTTAACAGAAGGACTTGTACTGCAGGATGAAAAAATCTGGAGAAAATTTCTGAGACAAGATGTTATTCCCCAAAACAATTCCTGTGAACTGTATTTTGAAGAAAAAGATATAGAGGGATTTGTTGAAAAACTGGAAAATCAATATCCCTCTATTCAATATGTCAGCCGGCTTATGACACACGACTGGGGCCAGAAAGTCGTGAGATTTTACGATCCGGACGGCAATCTGATCGAAGTAGGAACACCTATGACATGAGAAATTTATATATGAAGCGGAGACGGCAGGGATTTCCCCTGCCGATTTTTTTGTTATTTTCATACCTCGGAAAAACAATATACTATTTAATAACAATATACTGTGTGGTACACTGTATATAGAGGAGGCAAGGAAGATGAATATTGACGACTGGAAATCACAGATCAAAAGAGGAACGCTGGAGTTCTGCATCCTGCTTCTGATCAAGCAGAAGTCCTCATATGGATATGAGATCATCAGCATTCTGGATAAGTATCCCATTATCGCGGCAAAAGAAAATACAATTTATCCCCTGCTCCGGCGGCTGTTGAAAGAGGAATACATTTTCTCTTTCTGGAGAGAAGGGACAGAAGGCCTGCCGCCAAGAAAATATTATTCTCTCACAGAAAAAGGAGAGGAATACATTGCGGAGATGTCTGTCGAATGGGAGAATCTAATGAATGCGATCAATGATATACGGGGGGAATAACTATGGAAAAGGAATTAAACGCTTATCTTGGAAAACTGGAAAAGTATCTGAAACCTGTTGCTGTTTCTGAACGGATTGATATTATCAATGAGATCAAAAGTGAAATGCAGGAATTGCAGGGAAATGGAATGTCTGCGGAAGAAATTATTGAAAGGCTGGGCGATCCCAAGAAACTGGCGAAGGCATATCTGGGAGATATCCTGGTAAAAAAGAGAGGATTCAGCCTGAACAGATTTCTGATAGCATGCGCTTTTTTCAGTGTGGTGGGATTCTCGGGAATGATCGTGATCCCTACGCTTGCCGTTATAGCTCCGGTGTTTGTCGTATGCGGAGCAATCTGTCCGGTTATTGGCGCAGTGAAATTCCTCGACCGTATTTTAGGTCTGGGACTGCCTTATATGGAAAACGTGGGAATATTTATGGGCGCTTCAGTTCCTATTAATCCGGCGGCGGAATTTCTTCTTATCCTGTTTGTCGGCGTATTGCTTTTTGCAGCAGGAGTGGGGGCATGGAAGCTTTTGCTGTTTTATTGCAGAAAAGTAAGCGGGACGGCTAAAAAGCTTTCTGCATAAACATCGAAAAACGGTGAAATGCGGAATGTGCCCGGGATTTCATCTTGACCCGGACACAGCGGATAAGATATAATTTTTACAGATGTAAATTTCAAAGTGACAGAAGGAGGAAAATTATGGATTTAACAAATATGTCGCCAAAGGAAGTACGTGAATTGATAAGAGAGCAGAAGATCACTTCTCCCACAGCGGGAATGTGCGCGGGATACGCTCAGGGAAACCTGGTGGTGCTTCCCAGGGATCTGGCATATGATTTCCTTCTGTTTACACAGAGAAATCCCAAGTCCTGTCCCATTCTGGAAGTCAGCGATACGGGCAGCCGTTATTTTCATACAATTGCAGAGAATGCGGATATTGCAAGGGATATTCCGAAATACAGGATTTATCGCAACGGCGTACTGGACGGAGAGTATACGGACGTTTCCGGATTCTGGCAGGATGATTTTGTGAGTTTTCTGATCGGCTGCAGCTTTTCCTTTGAGGCGGCGCTCCTGGAAGCGAATGTTCCTGTACGTCATATAGAGGAAGGCTGCAACGTTCCGATGTATAAGACAAATATTCCATGTACGCCCGCCGGGATATTCCATGGAAATATGGTGGTGAGCATGCGGCCGATCCCTTATGAGCTGATTCCAAGGGCTGTACTGATAACAGGAGAAATGCCCCGCGTTCACGGCGCTCCCGTGCATATCGGCGCGCCGGAAGCGATTGGAATACAGGATATCAACAAACCGGATTTTGGCGAAATGGTAACGATCCGCGAAGGTGAAGTGCCGGTATTCTGGCCCTGCGGCGTAACACCACAGAACGTTGTAATGGAGTCAAAGCCATCCATCGCCATTACCCATGCTCCAGGCCATATGATGATCACCGATGTAAAAAATGTGGAACTGAAATATTAGAAACAGCTTTCCCGCGGCTGTCTGAACGATATTTATACAAAAAAGGGAAGACATTTTTGTGCAGTATCATGATTTTTCAGATTTTAATGAAAGATACTTGCAATTTGATTCCCCATATGATATTATCCCGATCATAGAAAAGGGAGTAGCGGCCACGGGTTTGAAACCGGGAATGTGTTTTGGGCAGTGGTACATATTGGCGTCAGCACGATATCAGAACAAGATATTCGCGATATGAAGTAAACAGCAAGACTTTTATTTTAGGACAGAGAGCAACTGTCTGGAATAAAAGTCTTTTTCTTTTCTATAAAGAGTGGAGCTCCGTAAAAAGGGA